>NZ_CFAHBC010000008.1:0-83655 GCF_983179755.1 Brotaphodocola sp.
CCTGCGAAGGAGATCAGCAGGAAGCATCTTGCTGCCAGTGCCGGGTTCATGAAGTTCTGACCCAGACCACCGTAAAGCTGTTTTACAACGATAATTGCAAATACACCGCCAAGTGCCGGAATCCACAGCGGAATCGTTGCCGGCATATTCAGCGCAAGAATCATACCGGTTACGACTGCACTGAAATCAGAGATCGTGATCGGCTTCTTCATTCCTTTTTCATAGACATACTCACTCAGCACGCAGGCTAAAATCGTTACAATCAGAACCAGCAGGGCATGAAGACCAAACTGGAACACGCCGTATGCCGTTGCAGGTAACATAGCAATCGCTACATCCATCATGATGCTACGGGTTGTCTCACTGCTACGCACATGCGGGGACGAAGACACATTAAATAATTTACTCATTTCTTATTCGCCTCCTGCGCTTTCTTTCTGCGGTTAGCCGCAACCGTCTTTCTCATTTCCTTAAATGCCTGAGTAAGCGGTCTCTTGGCAGGACAAATGAAAGTACAGCTTCCGCACTCCATACACTCCATACCATTTATTTTCTCGAATCGGTCACAGTCACCCTTGAGTGCTGCGTCCATCATCATAACCGGAACAATATGGCTCGGGCATACGCTGATGCACTTACCGCAACGGATACACGGAGTCTCCTGATTTGCCTTGACCTCATCCTTTGTAAAGCAGGTCAGAGCAGAGTTCGTCTTGATGACCGGAACATCCAGAGTAAACATTGCCATACCCATCATAGGACCACCGGAAATCACCTTCTCCGGCTCGGTCTTGAATCCGCCAGCTGCCTCAACGATCTCCTGCATGTTCGTACCAATCTTGACACGGAAGTTCTGCGGGTTTGCCACAGCATCACCAGTCACGGTAAATGTACGCTCCATCAGCGGAGTGGTCTTGCAGACTGCCTGATAAATTGCGCGCATCGTATCTACGTTGTCCACGATACAGCCTGCATCTGCCGGGAGCATGGAGGAATTTACCTTGCGCCCTGTGATTGCATAAATCAGGGAACGCTCACCACCCTGCGGATACTTGGTCTTTAACGGACATACGGAAATACGAGGCTCGTCCTTCACAAGCTCAGTCATCTTTTTGATGGCCTCCGGCTTGTTGTCCTCGATACCGATCACACCTTTTGCCTTCTCAAACAGCTGAAGAACGACTTTCAGTCCTCCGATTACCTGCTCAGGAGCCTCCATCATCAGACGATAGTCGGAAGTCAGATACGGCTCACACTCTGCACCGTTAAGCAAAATGTAATCGATCGCATTCTCATCCTTCGGAGAAAGTTTTACGTTGGTCGGGAAGCCTGCACCGCCCAGACCTACAATTCCCGCTTCCTTTACGATGGTGCGAATATCCTGCTTGGAAAGTGTGGACGGATCACGGTCTGCTCCCAGACCCTCTACCGTGTTGTACTCTCCGTCATTGGTTACCACGATGGAATTCACCATCGCACCACTGGCAACTCTGCGCATCTCCACTGCCTTTACTGTTCCGGAAACTGAACAGATTACATTTGCAGAGATAAATCCACTGGCTTCGCCGATTTTCTGACCCACCAGAACCTGATCGCCTTTTTTTACAAGTGGCGTTGCCGGAGCACCGATGTGCTGGGACATCGGATATACCATATCGCCCTTCGGCATCAGGACCTGAACCGGCTTGCTCTCAGACAGTTCTTTTCCCTCGAAAGGATGAACGCCGCCTCTAAATGTAGCCAATCCCATTACCTTTACCCTCTTTCTATACATTTTCGACTTCTATTGACAAATAATCTCGTTTGTCATCTGTATCAGTATAGCACATTTGCGTAAATTAGACAATTTCATCTTTAACATTGTATACAAAAACCAGCACCGATTTTCCTTGTAAATTCAACGTTTTGGGCAGTTTTTTCTCCCAATTTTCGTTAAATTTCAAACAGGTTTTTCCCCATTTCACCCGCACGATTTTTCTGAACCACAGATTTTTTTCTTCTTTTTTGGCTTTTTCCGTTAAATTCCCGTTAATAAATGATAAAAAAATATCATTATTCTTTACCATGCTAAAGTTCTATTAATTTTACTTATAGATCTATTGAATTATTGCAGTTTTTTTATCAGTAAGCAGATTTCAAAATTTCTTTTTATTTTTTTTTGATTTTGTGCAATAAAAATGCTCCGTCCTGCATTAACCTAATGAACGGATGAAAAGAGCTTTTGTTTTTGGCTGAGGCGAGGCAGTAACCATTTAGGTATTTTAATTTATTTTTTTACGAAATTCCTTAATGCATTACACCCCATCACACACACGCCTTTCCACGGCCGAAGACAAGACTGTTTTCAATCAGAGGAAGCGTCACTGGCGCTTCCCTGATATACATAATAAAAAAAGAAAACAAAAAAGAAGCGCAACTTCCGGAACTTATGATCCGAGAGTTACGCCTCTTTTTTTATTGTCTTTTTATTTTATCAGGGTGTCTCATCCGCACACCCACTGATTCAAACAGCTCTTGCATTGATTCTATAATCTTGCATCTTGCAATCAGTCTTTGTCTTTTCTGCCAAAGAGACCCTTCTTGTGCTTCTCCTTCGGTGGTTCTTCTCCACGCATCAGCGCATCGTAAGTGCGAAGTGCTTCTTTCTGAGCCTCCGTCATGCGATCCGGCACCTGAACAACGAGGGTGACATAGTGATCTCCGCGCAGATTGCGATTGCGCAGGGACGGAACACCCTTTCCTTTCAGACGGACTTTCGTATCGGTCTGTGTTCCCGGCTTCACCTCAAACTCAACCTCGCCGTCGACCGTCTTGATGCGGATCGGTCCGCCGAGTGCTGCCGTTGCAAAGGAGATCGGAACGGTTGAGAACAGGCTTGTATCCTGACGCTTGAAGATCGGATGCTGGGAAACCACGATCTCAACGAGCAGATCGCCTCTCTCTCCACCATTCGTTCCCGGCTCACCACCGCCTGCACAGCGCACGCACTGACCATTGTCGACACCGGCAGGAATAGTAACCTTGAACGTCTTCTTCTTCGTGATGTATCCGGTACCATAGCAATCCGGGCACTTCTCCTTGATGACCTTACCCTTACCACCGCACTCCGGACAGGTCTGCACATTCTGCACCTGACCAAAGATCGACTGCTGGGTGTAGAGAATTCTTCCCTTACCACCACATTTCGGACAGGTCTCCGGGGATGTTCCAGCCTTCGCTCCGCTTCCGTGACAGGTTGCGCACTCCTCTTTGAAATTGATCTCCACTTCCTTCTCGCATCCAAAAACAGCTTCCTCGAAGGTAATACGGACTGCGGTGCGCACATTTGCTCCACGCGCCGGACCATTGTAGGAGCTTCCTCCACGGCTTCTGCCACCGCCGAAGAAATCTCCAAAGATGTCCCCGAAAATATCGCCCATGTCGCCGTAATCGAATCCACCGAAACCGCCTGCTCCACCGCCTGCGCCTCCGTCAAATGCGGCATGACCGAACTGGTCATACTGTTTTCTCTTCTGCGGATCACTGAGAACACTGTATGCCTCAGATGCTTCCTTAAATTTCTGTTCAGCCTCTTTATCCCCCGGATTGGCATCCGGATGATACTTCTTGGCAAGCGTACGATACGCTTTTTTCAGAGTGGCCTCGTCTGCATCTTTTGAAACACCCAAGACCTCATAATAATCTCTCTTATTCTCTGCCATAACCAGGTTCCCTTTCTTCTTCGCGCTGACTGCTCATTCCTGTCCTAAGTTTTGATCATTGCCCAGCCCAGACGGTCTACCGGCGCATACCTGCGGAGCATTGAGACAATGCAACGAAATGGCTGTCGCATACCCCAAAGAGTTCCTCTCGGCACCCTCCGGAAATACGCGCCAGCCTATTTTCTATCTTACTTTTTTAATTCAAGTCGACGCTCGCGCTACCGGCTCATAATTAGATTCGTATGTTTTTATTATACTTCCTTGAAGTCGCCGTCAATGACATCATCGCCGTTGTTTCCTGCATCACCTGCATTTGCACCGGTTGCACCGCTCATATCCGGACCTGCACCCTGAGCGCCTGCACCTGCCTGGCTTGCCTCGTAAACCTTAGCAAACAGAGCCTGTGCACTCTTCATCAGCTTCTCCTTGCCAGCCTTGATATCCTCTACCTGAGCATCAGTCATCTGATCAATCGGTGCGCGGTTGATTGCATCCTTCAGGGCATTCAGATCAGCCTCAACGCTTGCCTTGTCGTTTGCAGAGATCTTGTCGCCAACCTCCTCCAGTGCCTTCTCGGTCTGGAATACCATTGCGTCTGCATCGTTTCTTGCATCGATGCCTTCCTTCTTCTTCTTATCCTGAGCCTCAAACTCAGCAGCTTCCTTGACTGCCTTGTCGATATCGGACTCGGACATGTTAGAACCGGAAGTGATCGTGATATGCTGTTCCTTGCCAGTTCCCAGATCCTTTGCGGATACATTTACAATACCGTTTGCATCGATATCAAAGGTAACCTCGATCTGCGGAACACCTCTTCTTGCCGGCGGGATACCATCCAGACGGAACTGACCGAGGGTCTTGTTGTCGCGGGCAAATTCACGCTCACCCTGTACAACGTGAATGTCTACTGCAGTCTGGTTATCAGCAGCAGTGGAGAAGATCTGGCTCTTTCTGGTCGGGATCGTGGTGTTACGCTCGATCAGCTTGGTTGCGATGCCTCCCATGGTCTCGATGGACAGAGACAGCGGAGTAACATCCAGCAGAAGCACATCACCTGCGCCTGCATCGCCAGCGAGCTTACCACCCTGGATAGCTGCACCGATTGCAACGCACTCATCCGGGTTTAAGGACTTGCTCGGCTCACTGCCGGTCATCTGCTTTACCTTATCCTGTGCAGCGATCATTCTAGTGGAACCACCTACCAGAAGTACCTTGCCCAGATCAGAAGTGGTCATGCCTGCATCTCTCAGAGCGTTCTGTACCGGAACTGCGGTGCGCTCGATCAGGTCATGAGTCAGCTCGTCAAATTTTGCTCTGGTCAGGTTCATATCCAGATGCTTCGGTCCCTCTGCGGTTGCAGTGATGAACGGAAGGTTGATGTTGGTCGTGGTAGCTGTGGACAGCTCCTTCTTTGCCTTCTCAGCTGCTTCCTTCAGTCTCTGCATTGCCATCTTATCGCCGGAGAGGTCTACGCCCTCTGCCTTCTTGAACTCGTCAACCAGCCACTGAGTAATACGGTTATCGAAGTCATCACCACCCAGATGAGTATCACCGTTGGTTGCCAGAACCTCGATGACGCCATCACCGATCTCGATCAGGGATACATCGAAGGTACCACCACCAAGGTCGTATACCATGATCTTCTGCTCGTTCTCGTTGTCCAGACCATAAGCCAGTGCAGCTGCGGTCGGCTCGTTGATGATACGCTTTACTTCCAGACCTGCAATCTTACCTGCATCCTTGGTTGCCTGACGCTGTGCGTCGTTGAAGTATGCCGGAACCGTGATAACTGCCTCGCTTACCTTCTCGCCCAGATAAGCCTCTGCATCTGCCTTCAGCTTCTGAAGGATCATTGCGGAGATCTCCTGCGGAGTGTAGCTCTTGCCATCGATGGTTACTTTATAATCAGTACCCATATGTCTCTTAATAGAAGCGATCGTGCGGTCTGCGTTTGTTACAGCCTGACGCTTTGCCGGCTCACCTACCAGACGCTCACCAGTTTTTGTAAATGCAACAACAGACGGAGTTGTACGGGAACCTTCCTGGTTCGGGATAACAACCGGCTTTCCGCCTTCCATAACAGCTACACAGCTGTTTGTTGTACCAAGGTCGATACCAATAATCTTGCTCATAAATTTTTCCTCCTGTTTCATTCAGAGTCTATGTCCTGCCTGATAAAACCAATTCAAACCGATTTCCTTTTAACCGGAATCGCATCAAATCAATTTTTCAGGTACGCATTGCCATTAGTTTGCTACCTGTACCATGCTGTGACGAACAACGGTACCGCGGTATTTGTAACCTTTCTGAAGTTCCTGGGAGATCTCATTCTCTCCGAACTGATCGTCCTCCACATGCATCACGGCGTTGTGAAGATTCGGATCAAACTGCTGACCCTTCGCCTCGATCGCCTCGACGCCTGCATCCTCCAGAGTCTTTACAAACTGCTTGTAAATCTTTTCTATGCCTTCGGCAAAGGATGAACCCTTCTCGTCCTCCGGCACAGCTGCCAAACCTCTCTCGAAGTTGTCAAGCACTGGGAGAATCTTTTCAATGATGTCTCTCGCTCCAACCTCATACATCGCAGATTTCTCTTTTTCCGTGCGCTTACGGAAGTTATCAAATTCTGCCATCTGTCTTCTGAGACGGTCCTGAAGCTCTTCTATCTTGGCATCCTTCGGATCTTTCTTTCCGGATGCTTTCTCAGCCTCTGCATCCTGCGCAGTCTGCTCAGCTTCTGCATTTGCCTCTGCCTGAGCGTTCTCAACTGCCTCGTCCCTCACAGCTTCTGCTGTCTCGGACTCAGGAGTGCAGGTCTTGTTCTCATTCTTGCTGTCCTGACTCATGGTTTCTCACCTTTCTTCATTCTTAAAAGTTGCATCCAACTGTTTCATCAGGTTCTTTAAGGTTCCAAGAACTCTCTCATAGTCCATGCGCTTCGGACCGATGATTCCGATCGTTCCTCGAATTCCCTCACCCAACTCGTAATTGGCGGTCACCACACTGCAATCTTTCATTGTCTGCAACGGGGTTTCATTGCCAATGTACACCTGAATGCCGTTCTCCCGATTCTCGTCTGACTCGTTCACGTCATCGATCAGCTCTCTGAGCTTATCTTTCTGCTCTAAGGTACTGATCAGCTGACTTGCTTTCTCTCCGTCACTGAGCTCCGGGTATTTAAAAATATTGGTCGCACCGCTCGTATAAATCTGAAGATCATCTTCATCCGCCCGGATCGCTATCGCTACCTGCGTCAGCACCTGATCCACAATCTGACTGTACGAGCCAGCCCGTTCTTTCAGACGTGTGATCACATCCAGGTTGATCTCCTCGAGGGAGAGACCGTTCAGTGCGCTGTTCAAGAGAATATTCAGATTCAGCAGTTCTTCCTGACTGATCGCGCTCGGCACATCCAACATTGTGTTCTTGACCAGATTGCCCTCAACAACCACAACGACGAGAAGTTTGTGCTCATCCATCTGGGAGAGCTGAATAAACTTGAGTTTGTTGCGATGGTACTGAGGTCCGCTGATCATCGCAGCGTAGTTTGTGTTCGCCGCCAGCATCTGTGCAAGACGTTTCAGAACGAGTTCCACTCGGTCCACACGCTGAATCATCAGTTCCTTGACTTCGGTTACTTCCTGTTGTTTCTCCTGCATGATCTGATCCACATAGAAGCGGTACCCCTTATCCGAGGGAATCCGTCCCGCAGAGGTGTGAGGTTGCAGGATATATCCCATCTCCTCCAGATCAGACATCTCATTGCGGATCGTCGCGGAGCTGAGCTTCAGATCCGTGAACTTGGAAATCGTTCTGGAACCAACCGGCTCCCCTGTCTCCAGGTAAGTCTTGATGATCGCTTTCAGAATTGTAATCTTTCTGTCATCCAGTTCCATTTGACTTCCTCCTTCCGCGTTATTAGCACTCGTTATTGAGGAGTGCTAACATTCTGTGATTAATATACTTTAATGGCACTCGTTTGTCAAGGGGTTTTCTAAAATTTTTGAGTTTTTCTTCCTATATATTTTAATATTTTACGCTTTATTGCTTACCCGATGCTTTCCTAAATAAGTTTCTTCATTACGCTTCTTCTGCCTGCTTATCTACGTGCTCCTCACACTGCATCCAATTCCTGAAAACCCGCTTGCGCTTCTACCTTTACAATCCTCCCCTAATATCACTATAAGATAAAAAAGCAAACATTAAATCTCTGCTTTACCAAACTCTGTTAAATCCCTCTTCCACATTTTCCCTTGACAAATTCTCAAAAACATGTAAAATAAGTACTCATGGCGCATATATTACAAAATTGTTACATATATTTAAAATGTGTGAATTGTTTGTTTACATTTTATTATGTAATTATTCAGCAATAATTACATGCAATCAGTAGGTCTGTATCCTACCAGATTTGACAAACAAAACGTAACAATTTTGTCAACGAAGAAAGGAATGATGAGTTTGAAACGAGTATCCATATGTGCACTGCTTACCTTGATGATTACCCTTTTTGCTGGAACTGCTTTACAGGCATGGGCAAGTGAAAAGGCTGGATATTTTGATGAGATGGACGGAAGCGTGATCGTCGGATGGGGCTGGGATTCTTCCTCGCCAAACACGGCTGTGCCTGTTCACATCACTGTTACAAGAAAAGAAGATGGCGAAACCGTTGGAAATTATACACCGACCGCCGGTGTCTATCGTGAAGATCTGGAAGCGGATGGAATCGGAAATGGTCGCCACGGTTTCCGAATCTCAATGGACTGGAACACCCTTCCAGATGGAACTTATGAGATTCGTGGTTGGTCCGGCGACGAAGAATTCGCAAACACACAGACTTACATAAAAGGTGAGAAAGAGGAAGAGACCGCAGAATCAGGCGAGTCCTCTGCTGATATTCAGGCATCCTCTGCAACACCGGGAATGAAATCTCTCGGATATTTCCGCACAACCGGTTAC
The DNA here is from genome assembly GCF_983179755.1 of Brotaphodocola sp. Lineage (NCBI taxonomy): Bacteria > Bacillati > Bacillota > Clostridia > Lachnospirales > Lachnospiraceae > Brotaphodocola > Brotaphodocola sp. The sequence continues at coordinate 8,661 of NZ_CFAHBC010000008.1, forward strand.
TGTCCTTGCCGTCAGTGTTCCGAGGGTTGGGGACGCCGTACAAGCACCGGAACGATCGCAACCTCTGGTCGCACCATCGCTGTTGACCCACGCATTATCCCATACGGAAGTAAAGTTATGATTGGCGGAGTCATTTACACAGCTGAAGATCGTGGAGGCGGAGTTCGCGGAAAGCATATCGATATCTTCTACGACAGCCATTCCCAGTCCAAGGCTCATGGTGTCAAACAGCAGGAAGTTTTCCTCTTATATTAATCCTATAAAAAATATTTTTTCACACAAAAAAGCTCTGAGTTTCCAGACCATTTAAAACAAATCTGAAAACTTAGAGCTTTTTATAATACCTGTTTGTCTAAAACTCAAATCTTCTTAAATTATATAAATAAGCTATGCAATAACTTTTATCAAGATTTAATCGTGCTGTGGCGACGAAAGGCGCGGAAAGTGCGTGCAAACCCGTGTGAGACGTCGGTGTTTAGGTCGCGTACTTTGCGACCTTATGCACCGCTACGTCGAACCCGGAGCGAGAGCACGTTTGCACGCACTTTAACCGCCGTCGGAGCCACCCCAACCACCCAAAAATCTGCTAAAATTCCCTTAGAATCTTAATTTCTTAGGATCTAACATGCTTGCAGTTAAATAATCTGCCTGTATTCTGCATGTATCTGGAAATAAAAATGCAAATTATCAGAAATTTTGATCTTACTTCTCAGCCAGTTCTTTCTCATAAATCTCAATCACCTGCTTCATCGCATCCGGTCCCGGAGCACCGATCGTCACACGCTTCTGTACACAGGTCTTCATGCTGATTGCCTCATAGACATCCTGCTCGAATACTGGGCTGATGCTCTTGAACTCCTCAAGGCTCAGATCATCAAGTGCACAGTTCTTCTCGATACACATCAGAACCAGCTGACCTACAATTCCATGCGCATCACGGAACGGAACACCATGATTTACAAGGTAATCTGCTGCATCCGTCGCATTTGTGAAACCGTTCTTTGCGCTGTCTTCCATGCGGTTCTTGTTGAACGTCATCGTGGAAATCATTCCGGTGAACAGAGCCAGACTTCCCTTTACGGTATCAATCGCATCAAAGGTCAGCTCCTTATCCTCCTGCATATCCTTATCGTAAGCTAACGGAATTCCCTTCATCACCGTCAGAATCGACATCAGCGCGCCGTATACACGACCAGCCTTTCCGCGAACCAGCTCTGCGATATCCGGATTCTTCTTCTGTGGCATGATACTGCTTCCGGTGCTGTACGCATCGTCGATCTCAACAAAACGATACTCATTGCTGTTCCAAATGATGATCTCCTCGCAGAAACGGCTCAGATGCATCGCAATCGTAGAGAGTGCGGACAGAAGCTCAATCACATAGTCACGGTCAGAAACAGAATCCATGCTGTTTAAGGTCGGACCATCAAAGCCGAGAAGCTGTGCGGTGTACTCACGATCCAGCGGATACGTCGTTCCTGCCAGTGCTCCAGAACCGAGCGGGCAGTAATTCATACGCTTGCGAATATCATGCAGACGACCGCGGTCACGGCGGAACATCTCAAAATATGCTCCCATATGATGAGCAAGCGTTACCGGCTGTGCCTTCTGAAGATGGGTAAATCCCGGCATCCAGGTCTCCAGATTCTCCTTCATAATCTTTAAAAGCTCCTCGAGAAGCGTCTTTACCAGACCATCGATCTCATCGATCTCATCACGACAGTAGAGCTTCATGTCCAGTGCAACCTGATCATTACGGCTACGTCCGGTATGCAGACGCTTTCCTGCCTCACCAATGCGCTCCGTCAGATTTGCCTCAACGAAAGAGTGAATGTCCTCATGCTCCTTCGTAAATACCAGCTTTCCAGACTCAAGATCTGCAAGAATTCCCTTCAGACCATCAATGATTGCCTTCTTGTCGTCCTCAGAAACAACACCCTGCTTTGCCAGCATCGTCACATGGGCAATGCTTCCCTCGATATCCTGATGATAAAACTTCTGGTCAAATGACAGAGACTCGTTAAAGTTGTGTACCAGCTGATTTTCCTCTTTTGTGAAGCGTCCGCCCCATAATTTCATAGTGCTGTTCTCCTTTTCTTCTGTTTTTCTTTTCTTTGATTTTGTTTTCTTTTCCTCTGTTTTTTGTTTTATATCTTTACTACTTTATATCATTTTCATGATCTTCTTCCCCATCACTCTGATTCTGTTGGTTCTGTCCATGCTTTTGCTCATACAGACGGGCATTTCGGAATAAACGCACCGTTCCGAAAATCATCAGCAAAATCACAATGCTTCCGACTGTAATCCAAGCACCAGGCATCAGACCTTCCGGGAAATATTTCATGGAAATCGTGTGTTCACCCGGAGTCAAATCAACTCCGATGAAGGCATCCAGCACTTTTTCTGCTGTCTGCTCCTCTCCATCCACAAAAATCTTCCATCCCTTGTCATAGGGAATTGTCGTCATCATCACACCTGAAGCCTTGCAGGTGATCGTTCCCTCAAGCGTGCTGTCTGTCCAGCTTGTCAGAGTCCACGGCTGTTCAGACAACCGGTCGTATACCGATCTGAGTCCCGGCTCCGAGAAGCGATAGACACTCGCATCGAGCGGTTCGCTTGTCTCCTCCGCTGTCAGGACAACCTCCTCGCCGGAAACGCACCATCCCAGCTCCAGAAGATACCCGCGATCTGTGTTTGTAAATGTCCGGCTTCCATTCCAGGTGTCTGCGGAAACTTTTTCCACCTTTTTATTTCTGACATAGGCATAATACAATCCACTCTGTTCCGGGGTGAAACTCATCGAAGCTCCGTCATCCGCGACATCCATCATCATCTCGAGCACCTGATCGGCTCCGATCGCATCCGCAAGACTGTTCTGGACATCGGCAGGCTTGCTGTTGTCGAGTTCCCAGCGCAAGAAGAAATCGCGATTCACAAGGAATCCCCGTGGAAGCGTATACTTGTTTTCATACAGCCAGGTCTCATTTTCCTGTGCAAGAAACGTCTGAAGTCCCGAATCCGGCTGTTCCTGCGGATAAAGCCCATATTTCACAGAAAACAGAGAGTCGATTAACGGAGTACTTCCCGTGATGCTGTATGCATTTGTTGAACTCTCACAGCCGAGTTTCTTGAACAACTTAGACAGATCTGCACTCGCTGTTGAGGAGAAAAGCGATACGGACGGGAAATGCATCCACGCACCGTCATTTTTCGTCTTTCCCTTATCCTTCTTTATGCGGAAAAACGTCTCATTCGGCTGAACGGTTGAGACAAGATTTTCCACTGCCGAGTTATCCCTCGTGTACTCAGTCCGGCTCGTCGTCGTCACACTTGTGACTGCCGTATTGACAGATGCCTCGATCGTCACAACCGCAAGCGTATAAAACAGGATGATACAGCGCCATCTCGGTTTTTTCTTATACCACGCAATTCCCGCAAGGTAAAGCGCCAGAAACAGAATCGCGACGTAGAAAACCACAAAGTGAAACTGCTCATTGTTCTCAAGCAGTTTTTGAGCCATCAGCACAAACGCAACCGCATATCCAAATGCTCGCACAACCTGTTTCCACGGTGTCTGCGCCAGATGAATATAAGCCTCATAACAGATCAGAAGCACAAGCCAGATATAGATGTAAGACTGGCGACACGGTAGACTGTTCGGATAGTGAAATCCATGCCAGATATAGTTCAGCACATTGATCGAGAAGCTCGCAAGGAAAAAAAGCAAAAGTACACAGGATACCACTTTTTCCTTCGGGCGGATCTGCCGACATCCCAGATAAAGGAAAAACAGCATGATCACAGCGACTCCGCAATAAATGTTTGGCCAGTGATCCAGCCCGATCTCCGTCTCGACATTTCCAATATGGCGCGCAAGCATATCAAAGATCGAAAAATACTGCGTGAAGGTCTGTGGAAACGTCGAACTTCCCGATGCCGTTGACTGCAAGGCAAAAATCTCCGGCAAAAGCACAACCGCCGACAGACCTCCCGCCAAAAGCGAATAACCCGCAAACTGAAACAGGCGTCCGACAAATTTTTCAAGTGTCATCTCCTGCTCCAGAATCAAAAGCGCAATCATATAGAAGACGAGGAACATGCAGGTCATGATCGAGATATAATAATTGGAAAGGATCGAAAATCCAAGAAGAAGGCAGTATGCCATTCCCTTTCCCTCTTTGACCAGATGCTCAAGCGCCAGCATAATCAATGGGAAGATCACGATACAGTCGAGCCACATGATATTCCAGCTGTACGCCGCCATATATCCTGACAATGCATAAAAAATGCCGAAAAATACGATTCCAAAATCCTGCGTCTTGCAGTGATGTCTCAGATAATAGGCCATGCTCCAACCGCAGAGTCCGATTTTTACGACAATCGAGATCGTCATAAATTCAATCACATACTTTGCCGGACAGAGAAGAATCAGCCAGTTTAGCGGACTTGCCAGATAGTAGGCAAAAAGTGCCGCAAAATTGACTCCCATTCCGACATCCCAGCTGTACAGCAGACTTCCACCGTGCGTCAGCTTATAGCGAAATTCCGAGAAGAACGGGGCATATTGGTGATACATATCCGTCCTGAGAAATGATTCTTCTCCAAACGGAAAAATTCCTCTCTGGATAAAAATCAGCACCATGACAATCACCGGAATGAGAAAAGACATCAACAGCGCATATTGGGGGCTGACCATTTTCAGATTCGGAAATACTTCTGATTCATATTCATATCCCTCATATTCATCCTGTAACTGTCCTTGTGGCGATCTTTGTAATATCGGATTGCATCTTCGATTGTAATCCTCTCGATCCTGTTCCTCTAGATCATTCTCAAGATCCTCAATCAGCGCCCGTTCCCCCTTCTTTGTCTCCTCTTCCTGACGGTGTGCGCGAATTCTCGCAGTTAAACTACTCTCACTCATCTCCCAACCGTCCCGCCAGACCGGATGACGGTCTTTTTTTGTCTCATTTTGCATAAATCAATCCCCTGATGTATTCGCAGTCGTGTTATTCCCTTTTTAATTATTTCTTATTAAATATAAAGAGTTTGCTCAGCACATAATTTAAAACCAGAGAAATCACCGACACTGCAATCTTACAAATAAAATCCTGTGAAATCTTCAAACCACTGACCATGACGATCATCGCGACCAGCGTGAACAAGCCGGTTGCCATTCGACAGATCACAAAAGAAGAAAATTCTTTCCACACCTGTCTCGGGTGAAGATCCCAGCTGTTAAACACAAACAACTTATTTGTGATAAAGGCAAACAGCACTGCCATCGCCCAGGAACCGACTGTCGCCAACCGGTAATCCACCCCTGCCCGTCTCATAATCCAGTAACTGATCCAGTCCGTCAGGGTTGTCAGCACGCCGAAGATCAGATAGGAAACCGTCTCCCGGTTCACAAACTTCTTCCATAAACGTTCTGCCATTCTTTTTCTCCCTGCTCCACGTTTTTATTCATTCATTTGTTTGCTTGACTTATCAACGTTATTTTCTCAAATCTCTGATGATAGGTCGATATGTCCATATACCCGCCTGCGAGGTTCATTTTTCCTCGGGCGCGCATATAGAGTCATTATAGGACAGGGAGCAAAAAATGTAAAGGTATGATGAATAGTTACCTGTTTTCTTATAATAAAGAGGAGCCCTCACAGAACAATGCGATTTCTCTTCTGTTCTATGGGGGCTTCTCTTCTGTCACTGTCTTATTTCCGTAACCTTTTTTCTTTTATACTTCTTTTTTGCTTCTTTTTATGCTTCTGCCTTGCTCTCTGCCGGAGCTACTGTCTTTTCAACCTTCTCCTTGTCTGCAAGCAATTTGTCAATGCTGACAATCTTTACACAGAGTGCAAACAGCTCCATAGCCAGGATCAGATCTCCCAGCGGTGGGTAGGACGGAGCGATACGGATGTTGCAGTCATGCGGATCCTTTCCATATGGATAGGTCGCACCGGCACCGGTCATCACAAGACCTGCCTTCTTACACTTTGCAACAACGTCCTTTGCACAACCATCAAGCGTATCGAAGGAGATGAAATATCCGCCCTTCGGGGTCGTCCAGCTTCCGATTCCAAGACCGCTCAACTCTCTGTCGAGAATGCTCGTAACTGCCTCGAACTTCGGGCGCAGAATGTCAGCATGGCGACGCATATGCTCTACCATTCCGTGAATATCCTTGAAGAAACGTACATGACGAAGCTGGTTTACCTTGTCATGACCGATCGTCTGATACTTTAACTGCTTCAGAATGTCCTCCAGGTTGTTGCGGGAGGTTGCGATTGCTGCAATACCGGAACCCGGGAAGCTGATCTTTGAGGTGGACGAGAACTTGTATACCAGATCCGGATTCCCGGCGCGCTTACACTCTGCCAGAATCTCAATCAGATGATCCTGATCATGGTCATACAGATGATGGATGCCGTATGCATTATCCCAGTAAATACGGAAATCCGGAGCTGCCGGTTTCAGGCGGGCAAAACGGCGAACTGTCTCATCAGAGTAGCTGTTTCCGGTCGGGTTGGAGTACTTCGGCACACACCAGATTCCCTTGATGCTCTCATCGGTGGACACAAGTTTCTCAACCATATCCATATCCGGACCATCCTCGTTCATCGGAACGTTGATCATCTCAATTCCGAAATACTCGGTGATTCCGAAATGGCGATCATAACCCGGAACCGGGCAGAGGAATTTTACTTTGTCGAGCTTGCACCACGGAGTACAGCCCATTACGCCGTGTGTCATCGAACGGGATACGGTATCAAACATGACATTCAGGCTGGAGTTTCCATAGATAATGATATTGTCCGGAGATACCTCCATCATATCACCAATCAGTTCCTTTACCTCCTTGATGCCGGTAAGAACGCCGTAGTTACGGCAGTCGGTTCCATCCTCACAGGTCAGATCTGAATCGCTGTTAAGCACATTCATCATCTCCATGGAAAGGTCAAGCTGTTCTGCGCTTGGCTTACCGCGGGACATATCAAGCTTTAAGTCTTTTCCCTGGAATTCCTTGTACTGGGCAGAAAGTTTTTTTCTGAGTGCCTGTAATTCTTCCTTGCTCATCTCTGCGTATGACTGCATCTTCTCGTCCTCCTCATCTGGCGGGCCGGGATGCCAGATGAGATCCGGCACCCTCGCCTCTATTGCTTTCTATTTCATTTTACATGAAACTCTAATGACTGACAATCTCGCATTTGTACAAAATTTAACGAAATTTTCACCTTTTCTTTTGACGTTATGCGTTTTTATCATCGGATCATTCTTTTTGCACATTCCGTTTTTGTCTTCCACACTCTGCTACTATGCTACTCTTACTCTACCTGCTCATCAGCTCACGCACAAGTGCATTAACGACAGCAGGATCTGCCTTGCCCTTCATCGCACGCATCGTCTGACCGACGATGAAGCCCATCGCCTTCTCTTTTCCTGCCTTGAAATCTGCGACAGACTGCGGATTCTTCTCAAGGAGTTCCTCGATCGTCTTTTTCAGAGCGCCCTCATCGTTGACAACCTTGAGTCCGTGTTCCTCGACATAAACTTCCGGATCGACATCCTCGTTAAAGACTGCCTCAAAGACATTTCTTGCAACTGTGCGGTTTACGACATTCTTGTCCACAAGCTCAATCAGTTTTGCGAGATGTGCCGGAGAGAATTTCATCTGCTCGGCATCCTTCTCCTGCTCCTTTAACAGACGCATTGCCTCCGTCATCAGCCAGTTTGAAACTTCCTTCGGCTTTCCGGAAAGTTTCACGGTCTCTTCAAAGACATCTGCCATATGCTTGGAAGCCGTCAGGATCTCGGCATCGTACTGCGGAATACAAAATTCTTCCTGATAGCGCGCAAGTTTCTCGGTGCGAAGCTCCGGCTGGGCGTTGCGCACACGCTCAAGCCACTCGTCGCTGATGATAACCGGTGTCAGATCCGGGTCCGGGAAGTAACGGTAATCCTGTGCATCCTCCTTGGAACGCATCGCACGGGAGGATTCCTTGTTGTCGTCCCAACGACGGGTCTCCTGAACAACTTTTCCGCCATCCTCAAGAATCTCGATCTGGCGCTCCCGCTCTCCCTCAATCGCATGAGCGATCGCCTTGAAGGAGTTCAAGTTCTTCATCTCGGTTCTCGTTCCGAATTCCGGTGCCCCGACCTCGCGGACAGAGAGGTTGACATCGGCACGCATGGAACCCTCCTGCAGTTTGCAATCGGATGCTCCGAGATACTGAATGATCAGGCGAAGTTTCTCGAGGTACGCAATGACCTCGTCCGCACTTCTCATATCCGGCTCAGAAACGATCTCGATCAGCGGGACTCCGCTTCTGTTATAATCGACGAGAGAGCAATCCTCCCACTCATCATGGATCAGCTTTCCGGCATCCTCCTCCATGTGGATCTCATGAATGCCGATTTTCTTTTTTCCGCCAGCCGTCTCGATCTCGACCCAGCCATCGTGACAGATCGGAAGATAGAGCTGGGAAATCTGATAGTTCTGCGGATTATCCGGGTAGAAATAGTTCTTTCGGTCAAACTTGCAATACTGATTGATTCCACAGTTCGTCGCAAGACCAACTGCAAGTGCATACTCAACAACCTGCTTGTTTAAGACCGGCAGGGAACCCGGCATACCGGTGCAGACCGGACAGGTGTGGGTATTCGGCGCACCGCCAAACGCCGTGGAACAACCGCAGAAAATTTTGGTTTTGGTCGCCAGCTCTACATGAACCTCAAGACCGATGACCGTCTCATACTGTTTGCTCATCTTATCTCTCCTCCCGTTCTGCCAGTTCTGGCGCCTCGTATCCACCGCGACTGCACTCAAATGCGTAACCTGCGCGGATGATATTTTTCTCCTTGAAGCAATCACCGATCAGCTGAAGTCCGATCGGAAGTCCCTTGGAATCTTTTCCGCACGGAACGGTCATTCCCGGGAGACCTGCAAGATTTACAGAGATCGTGTAGATATCTCCGAGGTACATCTGAAGCGGATCACTCAGAGACTCTCCGAGCTTCGGTGCCGTCGTCGGAGCTGCCGGTCCGAGGATCACATCGTACTTCTCAAACGCCTTGTCAAATGCCTGCTTGATCAGTGCCTTTGTGCGCAGTGCCTTCAGATAATATGCATCGTAATAACCGCTTGAGAGAACGAACGAACCGAGCATGATACGACGCTTCACTTCTGCCCCAAATCCTTCCGAACGGGTCTTTTTGTACATATTATGAAGACCTTCGTACTCTTTCGTGCGGTAGCCGTACTTCACACCGTCAAAACGGGAGAGGTTCGAGCTTGCCTCCGCGGATGCAATGACATAATATGCCGGGATCGCATACTCGACAAGACTCAAGTCAAACTCCTCGACGATTGCACCCTTTGCCTCGAGAACTTTTGCGGAATTCAGAATCGCTTCCTTTACCTCCGGGTCAAGACCCTCTCCGAGGTAATCTTTCGGAATTCCGATTCTCATTCCCTTCACATCATCGACAAGAGCGGAAGTGAAATCGCAGTCCTCACGCTTTACCGAAGTGCTGTCCTTCAGGTCGTGGGAAGCAATCACTTCAAGAATTGTTGCACAGTCGGTCACATCCTTTGCAACCGGTCCGATCTGGTCAAGAGAAGAACCGTAAGCGATCAGACCATATCGGGAAACCGTTCCGTAAGTCGGCTTGATTCCGGTCACTCCACAGAATGAACTCGGCTGACGAATCGAACCGCCAGTATCTGAGCCAAGTGCGAAAAAGCACTCATTTGCAGAAACTGCTGCACAGGAACCGCCGGAAGAACCTCCCGGAACGTGCTCGGTGTTCCACGGGTTTTTCGTCTCACCGTATGCGGAAGTCTCAGTTGTGCTTCCCATTGCAAACTCATCCATGTTCGTCTTTCCAAGGATGATTGCGCCCGCCTTCTGTAAGTTCAAAACTGCCTCAGCAGAGTAGGTCGGAACAAAGTTTCCAAGAATCCTGGAACTGCAAGTGGTCAGCAGATCCTTCGTGCACATATTGTCCTTGATTGCAACCGGTACACCTGCAAGCGGTCCGGTCAAGACTCCATCCTCAATCTTTTTCTGCACCTCCTCTGCCTGCTTGAGTGCGCCCTCCTCATCGACCGTCACATAACAGTTTAAGGACGGCTCCAATGCCTTGATCTGCTCAAGAACAGCCTTCGTGGCAGTCACAGCGGTTACCTCGCCCGCTTTAATCTTTTTGCCGAGCTCAACGGCAGTTAAATCCAGTATACTCACCGCGTTTTCCTCCTGTCCTTCTCTTCTTATTCTACGGTCTTCGGCACCTTGAATGCGCCGTCCTTCTTCTCCGGTGCGTTCTTCAGGATCGCCTCGTGATCATCACCGTTTGTCACAACGTCCTCACGGAACACGTTGTTGACCGGAAATACATGGGACATCGGCTCTACTCCGCTCGTATCCAGCTCATTCAGCTTGTCAATATAGTCAAGCATTCTTCCCATATCTTTCTTTGCTTCCTCTTTTTCGGTCTCAGAAAGCTCTAATTTTGCCAGAATACCAACGTACTCAATCGTCTCGTCACTGATGATATTTGCCATCGTTCTCTCTCCTTTCACGTTCCAATTTCCGTTTTCACGTTCACGCTCTTTGCATCTGTGCTTCTTGCACCTGTGCTCTTCGTTCTTCGTATTTACATTCTTTGTATTTACACTTTTTACATTTCTGTTTTTCAGATGCTTACGGCTCCAGTCTCGTCACATCACGCGGGAAGAGAGAAGTCTCGCGGACGTTCTGCTCGTCTAACAGACGCATCGTCAGACGCTCAAGACCGATTCCCAGACCACCGTGCGGTGGCATTCCATACTTGAAGATCATCAGGTAATCCTTGATGTCCTCCGGGTCCATTCCACGCTTTGCCATCTTCTCAAGAATCATGTTGTAGTCATGGATTCTCTGTCCGCCGGTCGTGATCTCAAGTCCTTTGTACAGAAGGTCAAAACTCAGGGTGAAACGCGGATCTGCCGGATCATCCATCGCATAGAACGGACGCTTCTTACTCGGATAGTGGGTGACAAAGACGAAATCGCTGTTGTACTCCTCCTTAAAGTAACGACCGATCAGAACCTCTTCCTCCGGCTCAAGATCAAATGGGTTGCGGATCTTTCTGTTGTACTTCTCAGCGACAAGCTCTTTTGCCTTATCGAAACGAACCTGCGGGATCTTTTCGATATTTTCGAGCTGAATTCCGAGCATATCGAGTTCTTTCTTGTACTCCCTGTTCAGAAGCTCCATCGTGTACTTGAGGAAACCGGTTTCCATCGCCATCACGTCCTCGAAGCTGTCGATATATCCCATCTCAAAGTCAAGTCCGATATACTCATTCAAATGACGGGTGGTGTTGTGCTTCTCGGCACGAAATACCGGAGCAACCTCGAAGACGCGGTCAAATACACCAACCATCATCTGTTTGTAGAACTGCGGGCTCTGTCCAAGCTCTGCTTTCTTGTTGAAGTAGTTCAGTTTGAAGACGTTTGCTCCACCCTCTGCTCCGCGGGAAACGATCTTCGGGGTGTGCACCTCGGTGAATCCCTGAGAGGAGAGGAACTCGCGGAAACCACGGACAATTCCTTCCTGAACCTTGAATTTTGCACGCTCTCTGACGTTTCTCAAAGAAATCGGGCGAAGACCCAACTTCGTCTCAAGGGAAGTGTTCATCTTCCACTTGTTGATTGCGATCGGCATTCCCTCTGCCGGCTCGGAGAGCACGCGGATTGTCTGCAAACGAATCTCAAAACCGTGCGGAGCACGCTCCTCAAGAGCAACTACGCCGGTGACCTCAACCGCTGACTCCTCTTTGAGTTCTTTTAAATTGAACTCGGTCTTTCCCTCTTCAAATACGCACTGAACGAGACCCTCTGCCTTTCGCAGAATCACGAAAGCGACCTCTCCCATATCCCGGACATTGTGGACGGCTCCGTTCATGCAAACGGTCTTTCCCACATAATCCTGATCCAGAATCTCCTGGATGCCCACAACCTCTTTTTCTTTTACTCCTGTTAAAAATTCCATGTCTCTTTTCTCCTTACCTGTATGCGTTTTGGGATTCTAAATCGCGATCTCCGGAACCGGGTCAGACATAGTTTTTTAATATTGGATAACAAAAAACCCGTCCCGGAATATCGCTGCATATTCCGGGACGGGACATTATTCTCATGTTCCGCGGTACCACCCGCATTGAGGCCGATCCAGTGCAAAAACCGGCGCTCCTCTCTCGACATGTAACGTATGTCTGACGGATACCCCTACGCAATTTCCAAAATAGGATCAGAATGATCAATATCCATCTGAACTGTCTGGAAATTCTTTCAGAATACCAGCTCCGGAGTGTTCCCTTTCGCCAAGTCCAACATGACCGCGCTCTCAGTCGGTGACGCCGTCTTCCTGTCGAAGTCCTTCTGGCAAGAGTCTCCTTCTCAGCCGTTTTGGTGCTTTGCCGCACTAAATTGGTATTATATTAGCACATGCTTTTTTCGTTTGCAATACCTAATTTTCACAAACATCCTGCTTTTCGGGAGCACGGTTTCTGTTGATATTGACTTGAATTGGGATGATTTTCTGCACATACGACAATCTGGAATCATATTCTGAATACAGAAAAACAAATGAGAAAACCTGATTTTTCTGAAGATTTCCGCATAAAAAATAAGGACAAAAAAGTAATACAAAATAATTATCATAAATAGCGTAGATAAAACAGTTGGACTTTCGATGGACGCAGGGGATGATGATTTATGAATCGTTTCTTCCTACCGCAATTGATACCATACACTCTGAGCTATATCTTATTGCCGTTCATCAAACATACAAATCATAACTATATTTCCACTTCCCGGAACCCTTCCGGTCTGAGCACTGTGATTCGATCAAATCCACACTCCACTGCAAGTCTCAGTGCCTGGTCAAATGCAAAGCCAATCGTATCTGCATGATGGCTGTCCGAGCTGATCATAATTCGCCCGCCCATGCTTTTCAGTTCCCTGAGCAAAAAAGCAGACGGGTAGGGTTCTGTGCGATAACCACGCGAAATTGCTCCGGTGTTGATCTCAAACGGAATCTCTGCCTCATTGAGTCGGCGCAGTGCGACAAGTGCCGGTTCTCGATACTCATCTCTTGTCACATCAAAATGGCGATTATTTTCATTGAACTTTGTCAACAAATCAAAATGTCCGATCCAGTCGCAATCCATTCTGTCAATAATCGTTGCTTCCAGCTCAAAATAATCCCGGACAAATGCATACCAGTCGCCATTCCAAAGTGTTCTTACCGCATCGACGAGCTTCTCTTCCGTGTCATCCACAGACACATAAACTCCGTTTTTGCAGACACAATGCGTAGAACCAATCGCATACTCCGCTTTCTGCACAGGGCCAAGGCAATCAAGCTCTATCCCCGCATAAATCCGTATCCGATCTGCATATTCCTCTCGAAGTTTCCGAATCTCATTCAGATAAGCATTCAGTTTCTCCTCCGACATTCCAAACCCAGGTTCTGCAAACGAAAAATCTGCATGACCCGAAAATCCGAGATCCGTAAATCCCATCCGACACGCCGACTCAATCATCTCTCTCGGCGTACTCTTTCCGTCACAATAAGTTGTATGTGTATGATAATCAGCCAGAAGTTTCATTCTCTTTCCCCCACATATTTCGTGTAATTCTCTGTTGTTTTTAATTTTTGATACCGCAAAGGGTGTCTTCATTCGCAGACACCCTTTACAATAAAACTTATTTTTTAATTTTGCAAACTTTTTATTCGTTGAACAGAATCAGCTTCTGTGCCTGATTCTGCGCATCGCTCCAGATCAGCACACGGCTTCCGTCCACCACATCAATCAGCTTCACGATCTGTCTCGTCAGATAAGGCTGAATCGGACAATACGCTGCAATCTGGTACGTCGTTCCTGCATCACTCACAAGTGTCCAGCTCTCATCCTTGTTCTCTTCCATGGACTTTACCTTCACATACTCCGGTGCCTTTGCATCAGCAGGAACCTTGCAGACAATAAATTCTGCATTTGTCTGCGGTGGCAGGCTCATCGTCATAGCCGGTCCGATATAGGCATAAATCGTATCGCCCACCTTGATCTCTGACAGGTCCATCGGAAGTCCCTGCTCTCCGTCCACAATCGTAGTCGTATCTGAGCTGACCGTCAAAACAACCTCTCCCGCATAAGAATTTCCTGACTGATTGTCCATCGTGATCTGTCCGTTCTCCACACTCAGAACCGGACCGGAAATGCAGAAATTCTCCTCAGAAACATCACCCTCTGACTCAGAAGTTCCAGAAACCTCGGAAGGTGCCATTGCCGTTGTTCCCGATGCGTGCTCCGGCTTCACAGCTTCATTTACAGTCACTTCACTCGTCTTTGATTCCGTCTCAACTACCGCGTTTTCCTTTGTTGAAGACTGTTTGGAACATCCCGTTACTGCCACTGCAAACGTCAATGCACACCCAATTGCCATTAATTTCATCTTATTTTTTTTCATAGAATTCCTCCGTCTATTCTCACTTTCAACTGCAACTTTAATTTGTATGTTTCAAGTTCTAAATTGCTCTTTTATTTTTTGACACCTTTCATACATTGTACAGCTCACATTTTTTATAAACATTATTTTCTATGCTCTGTACTCGCAGTATATCAAAAAGCCCGAAGAAATACTATTGAAAAAACAAAACATTTCTCTTACAAATTTATGTAGAAGATGATTTATAATTTTAGTCGGCTCTGCTGACATATTCCAGTCAGAATCATTGCTCTTCTAAGTTACACCAGCGGGCGACGCAGACGAAAAAGTCAATGCAAACCTACTCCATATATCCACCCTTCATCGGTGACACGGCATGCTGGGAATACAGCTTCAAAATTCCGTTCTGATAACGCGGTGCTTTCGGCTTCCACGCCTTCTTTCTCTCCTCAAGAATTGCCGTAATCTCCTCCGGCGGAAGCTCTTTTCCATTCACTCCGATAATCTCAAGGACACGCGCCGGAACATCAATATGAATCAAATCATTCTCCTCCACAAGCGCAATCGGTCCGCCACTTGCCGCCTCCGGGCTTACATGCCCGATAACCGGACCTCTCGATGCACCCGAGAAACGCCCATCCGTAATCAGTGCCACGCTCGATGCAAGCTCCGGATCCGAGCAGATCGCCTCTCCGGTATAAAACATCTCCGGCATTCCGCTTCCCTTCGGTCCTTCATATCGAATAAAGATTGCATCTCCCGGCTCTACCTGCTTTTTGAGAACGGCATCAATGCACGCCTCCTCACTGTCAAACGGTCGCGCGCGCAAAACTGCCTGAAACATCTCTTTCGGGCAGGCCGTATGTTTGATCACACATCCCTCCGGTGCAAGATTTCCGCGCAGAATCGCAATGCTTCCATCGGTTCCCTTTGCATCATCGAAATTGTGGATGATCTCGGTTCGGGAAATCTCACGCCCAAGTTCCTTGCTCTTCTCTCTCAGAATTTCCTCACAGTGCTCATAGAATCCGTTCTTTTTCAAATCGTCCAGATTTTCTCCGAGCGTCTTTCCAGTTACTGTCATCACATCGAGATGAAGCATTCCGCGAATCTCCTCCATCACGCGCGGAACACCTCCCGCATAGTAAAAATACTGTGCCGGCCAGTCTCCGGACGGACGGATATTTAAGAGATAATGCGCTCCTCGGTGCATCCGGTCAAACGTATCCGCATCGATCTCAATACCAAATTCGTGTGCGATTGCCGGAATGTGCATCGTCGCATTCGTGGAACCGGAAATCGCTGCGTGAACCATGATCGCATTCTCAAAGCTCTCCTTCGTCACAATGTCTTTCGCACGAATTCCCTGGCGGACAAGATTCATCAGCTGTTTTCCCGCATCATAAGATGCCTGGCGCAGTTCCGGAGCTGTTGCCGGCATCAGAGCCGTTCCCGGAAGCATCAGACCAAGAGCCTCCGCCATAACCTGCATCGTCGATGCCGTTCCCATAAAGGAGCAGGCACCACAGCTCGGGCAGGCATTCTCCTTGTAGTAATCAAGCTGTTCGACCGGAATCTCCCCGCGCTTTTCCTGCGCATCAAACTTTCCGATCTGCTCAAGCGTCAAGAGTTCATTGATTGCGCAAGCCGGATCATTCTCGACATATTTAGGAGTAATTTTGTGTGCCTCCATCACGCCTCCGGTCACAACAATCGCACTCATCTCCTTGAGTTTTCCGATTCCCATCAGCATTGCCGGCATCGACTTATCACAGCTTGCAATAAACACTCCTCCGTCAAATCCGATCGAATTTCCATGAATCTCAACCATGTTCGCAATCATATCACGGCTTGCCAGAGAATAATTGATTCCGTCATGTCCCTGAGAAATTCCATCACAGATATCTGTTGCGTAATAGCGCGCTGCCTTTCCGTCTGCATCCTTCACACCACTGACTGCCTGCTCTACAAACTGGTTGAGATGGGCACTTCCCGGATGGCTGTCTCCAAACGTGCTCTCCACAAGAATCTGCGGTTTCGAGAGATCCTCCCTCGTCCATCCCATTCCAATTTTCAACGGGTCATTTTCCGGTGCCAGTTTCCGAATTGTCTGACTATACAGTTCCATATGATCCTCCTCCATACATTTGCATCGCTGTTATTGATGATTTTCTTAATAATTCATCAGATGTTTTGATGCTTTTATCGTATCATACTGGAATCTTTTTTTCAATACGTCAGATGTATTTTTCTGTCATTTTATCATTTTTTTGACCACAATTTCTGCACTCTCACTCCGATTTATCTCCCTGTGAACGACTCAGTTATTGAATAGCCGAGGATTCTCGCCTAGATGCCCTAACTCATCAGTCTCTGTCAGTCATTAGACGACTGCTCTTTCTGCATGCTCTTCTGGATCATTCTCCGGTTAAATGTCATATGCATCACCATCGCACTCCTCGCCCCGACCGGATCATGCAGTGCAATCGCATCCACAACCGCCTGATGCGTCAAAATCGTCTCCTCCTTCAACTGCTGGTGCGTCACATCCACAAACATCAGCACCGCCGAATCGATGATCGGAACGAGCTGGCGAATCACGCGGTTTCCGGAACACTCTGCGACACAGCGGTGAAATGCAATATCCTCCTCGATATAATCCTCCCCCGCACGGATTTTCTTTTCCACACTCTCACAGATTTTTTGAAGTGCCTCAATCTGCTCTTTCGTTGCATGGATGGCGGCCTGCTCCGCAATTCCGGGTTCTAAAATCAAGCGCGCCTCCGCCAGATCAAGCGCCAGCGCCATCTTGTCCTTCTCTCCGCCGAGTCCAAGCGGGTCCTGATCTGCCGGTGTCGTGCTCGTCACATAGGTTCCCGATCCCTGACGCACCGAGAGAATCCCTCTTGAGATCAGCAATTTTACCGCCTCGCGCACCGTACTTCTCCCGACCCCAAATTTTTCTGCCAACTCAAACTCATTCGGAATTTTCTCCCCGATCGCAAACGGTTTTTCCAAAATATATTCATAAATCTGTTGCTGAACCTGCTCTGCTAAATGGCTGTTCTTCAACTTTGATTTTACTGATTTTGATGCCCTTGATTTCGCATTTTCCGTATTTGATTCTATTTTCTCTGATTTCATAAATAAATCCCTTCAAATCCTTTCGTTTCATCATTCCTCATATGGCTGTAATATAAATTTTTCACTTCAGAAAATCCCTACCACCTAGACTGTAATCACTATATCATTATTTATCCGAAAAATCCACGAAAACGCTTGACCTAAAGTATACTTTAAGTGCTATACTTTTACTGATAAAATCAGTCAATTATGAGACTTTTTCAAGTCAGAGTCAAGAAGAAAAGAAAGAGGACTATTCACATGGCAAAATCAAAAGTTTATTTCACAGACTTCCACACCATCGCATTTGGAGACGGTCTTCCGACCAAATTAAAGAAACTGATCAAAAAAGCCGGCATCGGTGACATCGATATGAACGGCAAATTTGTTGCAATCAAAATGCATTTCGGTGAGCTCGGAAATATCAGCTATCTGCGTCCGAACTACGCAAAGGCAGTTGCTGACGTCGTAAAGGAATTCGGCGGAAAGCCATTCTTAACCGACTGTAACACGATGTATCCGGGTAGCCGTAAGAATGCACTTGAGCATCTCGAGTGCGCCTGGGAGAACGGCTTTACCCCGCTCACAGTCGGATGTCCGGTTATCATCGGTGATGGCTTAAAGGGAACCGATGACATTGATGTTCCGGTTGTCGGCGGTGAGTATGTAAAATCTGCAAAGATCGGACGCGCTGTCATGGATGCCGATGTCTTCATCAGCCTGACCCACTTCAAAGGTCATGAGATGACCGGTTTCGGCGGAGCAATCAAGAACATCGGTATGGGCTGTGGCTCCCGCGCCGGAAAGACCGAACAGCATTGCAGTGGCAAACCGCACATCGACGAAGCACTCTGCCGTGGATGTAGCCGTTGTCAGAGAGAATGTGCAAACGGTGGTCTCGTATTTGACAAAGAAACCCGCAAGATGCACGTCAACCAGGACAACTGCGTCGGCTGTGGTCGCTGTCTCGGAGCATGTAACTTCGATGCAATCAGCTTTGACAACAACAATGCAAATGAGCTCTTAAACTGCCGTATGGCAGAGTACACCAAGGCAGTTGTCGACGGTCGCCCAAACTTCCACATTTCCCTGATCGTAGATGTTTCTCCGAACTGCGACTGTCACGGTGAGAACGATGTTCCGATTCTGCCGAATATCGGTATGTTCGCTTCATTCGATCCGCTTGCCCTCGATCAGGCTTGCGTGGATGCCTGCATGAAAGCATCTCCGATGCCGGGAAGCCAGCTCGACCGCCATATGTCCGAGCCTCATTTCCATGATCATCACGATCCGTTCCGCAACTCCACGCCGGAGTCTGAGTGGCGTTCCTGCCTTGAGCATGCAGAGAAGATCGGTCTTGGAAGCCGTGATTACGAGCTGATCGATTGCCGTCAGGGACACTAAATAAAAACCAGTCAAAAAACGAAACAGCCGTAAAAAACGGTTATATACAAAAACAGCTGTGATTCAGCAGGGGAGTCATCTCCCCACTGTCTCACAGCTGTTTGTATATCCGTTATAGTAAATCACACGATGACTCTTTACGAACATTAATTGAATACCGTATGGTACAACGTATCGCATATAAAAATTTAATCTTCCTCGTCTTTTTCTTTCTTCGGAAGAATCTCAATCTTCACCCGCTCTACGCGTCTGCGATCCATCTCAAGCACCGTCACCTTCAAATCCTCGCCAGTGACCACATCTCCCTCTTTTGGAATCTCTCCTGACAGATCCATCACCCATCCGCTGACGGTCTGGGCATCACTGTCCGTCTCGCGTCCGATCAGATCCATGAACTTGTCAAGATTTACATCACCGCGGACAATGTATTCATGATCGGAAATCTTCTCGATCTCCTGAATGACTTCATCATGCTCATCCCAGATCTCTCCGACAAGCTCCTCGAGAATATCCTCAAGCGTCACAATTCCCGCCGTTCCACCAAACTCATCGGCAATCACAGCGATGTGCATTTTCTGTTGCTGAAGCTCTTTTAACAGAGAACCAATCTTCTTGCTCTCTGAAACAAAGAGCGCCGGACGGATGATATCTGCGAGTTTTCCTCCCTTGTGATAAACCTTTGAATAGAAATCTTTCTGGTAAATAATTCCGACAATGCAGTCAATATTTTCCCGGTAAACCGGAAGGCGGGAGAACATCGTCTCCGCAAACACCTGATCAATCTCCGTCAGCTCTGCATCCTCCGGCACACCGATCACATCGACACGCGGAGTTCCGATATCCATGACATCGCGCTCCGTAAACTCGACTGCATTTCGGATCAGGCGTCCCTCCTGCTCGTCAATTCCACCGTCCTCCTTCGCTTCCTCGACGAACGTCAGCAGTTCTTCCTCTGTGATTCCATGATCGTTCTCCATCTGGAATAACTTTGCAAGCAGTTTTTTCCACTGTGCAAACAGAAAGTTTAACGGGGTCAGAATCTTTGTCAGAATGTTCATAAACGGCGCAGAAAACATTGCAAACTGTTCCGGCACTTCCTTTGCAACGCTCTTCGGCGTTACCTCACCGAATACCAGAACCACGATTGTCATAATCACCGTGGAAACGCTTGCGCCGTTCTCCTCACCGAGAATCCGCACACACATCAACGTCGCCAGTGATGTTCCCAAAATATTTACAATGTTGTTTCCGATCAGCATCGAGGACAGCATATTGTCAAAATTATCCTCGAGCTTCATCACCAGCTCCGCTCTCTTGTTTCCTTTATCTGCCATATTTTTGATCCGAATTCGGTTCAACGAAGAAAATGCTGTCTCCGTTGCCGAAAAATAGGCAGACATCACCAGGCAGACAAGAATCACTGCCAACTGTACACTGTTACTACTCATCATATTCTCTCCTTTAGTTCCATCTCTGTTTCCGTTTTTTCTACTCGATACCTTTTTACATCTTTTGTGTCGTCTGACACGCACAAAAGGCACAGCCTGCCCTCCCCTTAGAGAACAGACTATGCCTCTTCTATCTCACAACGCATCATAAACATATGGTTTTCATCACTGTCACTCTGGTTGTCACTATCGTCCATCTGATAAAAAATCCTTTCTTGTACACGAATATCCATGAAACAGATCTCATTATAAAAAAAATCTCATTTTCTGTCAATAGTCTCATCACAGATCATTTTCCCTTGGCCGCTCTTGCCACGACAACAACTCTCCCGTTTTTTGCGTGGTAACTGCAAGTAGAAAGCATCAAAATCTGGTCTCCGTACTCGGGCACGATCCCCGTGTCATAACAGGCATATTCACGAACCTCCCGAATCAAATTTTGAAACTGCTCCTGATTCAGATTTCCCGCATAGCGATAATAGGGGAAATTCTCCCCCTGACCACCTGCGTTCGCATCTGCATCTGCTCCCGTCGCTGTTTCCTGTTCAAAAACCGTTTCAGGCTCTGAAACCGTTGTCCGAAACACGGCAAAGGCTTCATACGAGCACAAATTCTCCGGCATATAAAAATGAATCCAGCGATGAGTTTCCCAGTACTCTTTTTTTTCATAACACTTAAGCGAACCAAACATCGTTCCATTTCTCATATTATGCCCGTAGATCAACAGACAGTCACTCTCCGTCCCGCACCCTTCTGCAACAAACAGACTTCCGCCTGTCGAAGATTTTCCAAAAAAATCTTTTCGCAGATATTTTTGAGGGTCTCCCGGATCATTCATAACCGGAAGATCAACCATCGTTCCCGGAATCCAGAGCCATCCTGCAAAATCCGAATTCAGTCTGCTCAGTTTTGCGTAATCGCGGGTTTCATGATCCTTTTCCTGTTCAGGAAAATTTTCTTCCTGCAAATTTTGATCTGGCATTTTCCGCTCGGAACTTCCCTTTTCTTGTCCTTCCTCAAAATCATCCTGTGGCGAAGGCCAGGACTGCGTAACCGATCCTGTATCCTGCCGTGTCAATTCGGCAAGCTGTGCAATCGTGTCTGCCTCTCTGACTGCCTGCATCCGGGTTCGCCCCCACTCAACAGAAGAAATCAGAAATACGACTGCACAGATCAAAATCCCAATTTGTCCTCCCGCATGTTCCCGTTCTTTCATTTTTTTCATGTTTTTCATGTTATTTCATTTCTGTTCTCTCATCAATCGCTCTCGTCAATCCCGTTTTCTCTGATTTTCTCTCATTTTTATGTCTTCTCATCGTCATCCACGTTCATGCCAGACGGCTTCCATTTTCCTCTGCCTTCCGTCTCTTCTTTCCGACAAAAGTTCCGATTACAAGTCCCGTTCCAACCACTCCGGAAGCTCCTGCAAGCAAGGTCCAGAACCATTCATGGGTGAGATCTCCCGTCTTCGGCAAAGTAAACGGCTGAGGAAGAACTGCTTCCTGCTCCGGAAACAGAATATCCGGAAAAGTCTCCGTCGGCTCGCCCGTCGTTGTCTCCGACGTACTCGTCGAACCTGAACTTCCTGATGACGAAGATCCACCTCCGGATGAGGAACTACCTCCAGAATGACCACCGCCCCCTGACGACCGTGAATAGCGATTTGCAAACAGAATACTCTCCGCCTTCGCCCCAGGTTCCGTCTGCCCGTCCCCTGCACGCTTCTCAACGGAAAGTCCACTCTCCAATTTGCCATCCGCTCCATTTAAGATATGCACAGTCACCAGATAAGCACTTCTGTCCAGGGTAAAATTGGATCGATCCTGTGTTGTCTGCGTAACCTGATACACATAATCCCCCGGCACTGAATACGCAATCCGCTCAAAGGTTACATTTTCCCCGACATTTGCCGTCAGTACAAATTGATCGACATCCCCCGCACTCTCCGGCATCGGCGCATCTGACTGTTTCCTTGCAAGCTCAATCTGGTATGTCATTCCTGACGGCGCATTTCCTGATGTCTGCACCTGTACGGGAATGGATACCCAGATAAGGTCAGACGATGCAAATGCCATTGCCGGAAGTGCCACAATCCCGACCACCACTGCCAGAAACACAGCAATTCCCGTCATCACGACAGACTGTATCGACAACCATTTTCTTTTTATCTGATCCATATTTCCCGCTCCTCCTTCCGTTTTATTCCAACTTTCCAAACAGCACGACGCGTCCATCCGTCTGTGCGTCCACACAGGTTGACATTCCCACAATCTTATCTGAATCACTCACACCGATCTCCCGGTAAACGGATGCACGATCCCGAAGTTCCTCAAGCAGATTTTCATTCTGATATTCCGGTCCCGGATGATAGACAAGAGGATCATAGGCATTCGTCTCAAGACAGGCAAAGAGGACAACGCGAAACCTCTTCTCCGGCAAAACCAACTCTCCCTCCGGATGTTCATCAAAATACTCCGAGTCAAGAAATTCCATCACATCTCCAAACATTCCTCCATTGTCCATGTGATGACCATAAATCAAGTTATAGGGGTCTGAGAAATCCGGGCTGTTCATACACGACAGAAAAATCGATCCCGTCAGGGCAAATTCCCCGAACACGTTCTTATTGATGTACGTCATATCATCCTCCCCCTGCACAACCGGATAGTCGATATGTGTTCCCTCAATCGTCAGCCACCCCCGCGTATCCGGATTCAGCTTTGCCAGTTCGTCCAGACTGTACGTCCCTCCACTTCCATCCGTACCCGGCTTATACTGCAAAATCCGTCCTTTTGAAAATGCTTCCTGACTGAGCTGGAAGTTCTCCCAGAGCGACCAGCCACCGAAAAAAAGCATCATCAGAATCAAAATGCCCGCCAGAATCCGAAAAAATCTGTTTCCCGTCCGCGCCACATGACCTGCCAGTTCCACTCTGGGATCCCTCCTTTCTCACCCAAAATTTTACAAGTTATGGGGTTACAAAATTCACCTTACACACACATTACCAGCGACGTAAGGCGAGAAAGCTCCTGCAAACCCGTGTGAAGCGTCAGTGCTTAGACCGTGTATTTTACGGTCTTATGCACTGCTACGCTGAACCCGGAGCGAGAGCGCGTTTGCAGGACTTTCTCTCGCCGTCGGAGCTTTTTATTTACTCCTCTCTCTTCTTGCGGAAGAACACACCACCGAGTGCTCCCGCCGCTCCGAGCATCAACGCATACGGTCCAAACTCCATCGCAATACCGGTCGGCGAAGTGATCGTCTTGTCATTCGTGTAAACAACCGTGTCATCCCCGGTATCTGTCTTACCGGTTGCAGTCAGACCATCTGAAGAATCTGCACCCGCGATCGTTGTCTGATATCCATCGGATGCATAACTTGCCTCGACGATCGTGTAGACATCATTTGCGGAAAGTCCATAGACCTCTATCGACTCGCCATGCTTGAGGGATACCGTCACGGCATCTGCTCCACTTGTGAGCACGAGTGTGCTTCCATCCGCAAGCGTGTAGTTTGTCGCATACTTCTCATTCTCCTGTCCGTTCACCTGAATTGTGAACTCAAACTCCTTGTCGCGATTGCCCTGATTACCGGTTACCTCCTTCATCAGCGTCAGCTTATGTACACCATCGTAATCATTTCGGAACATCAGATCATCCGACTTCGTCTCTCCATTATCCTTCGTCGCCTTCACAGCAGACACGATATAGCCGGTGTAGTCGGAATTATTCTCCACATAGACATAGACATCATAAACACTGTCATCATAGGTGATTCCCTCATACCGGTCTGCCACAGCTTCCGGAATAACCTCTTTCACCTGATAATGATAAATGCCCGGAGTCGTAAACTTCGTCGCATCCACCAAAATCGCTCCTGTCTTACTGTACTCCGCGAGCACACCCTCATTTCCCGGTGTGAAATCAAAGGAATTATTCGGGTCTAACGTCAAACCTCCGCTGATACCGGCATAGACTACCTCATCCTTGAATGTTCCTGCATCTCCCTCGGTAAGTTCAAACGAGAATGAGGTCGCCGGTGAGTACGTCTTTCCATCCGTCGGAACCTTCTTGATCAGATTCACGGACTCAATCGGTGCCACCTCTGCAAACGCCGGAAGCGCTCCAATAGAAGACAGCGCCACTGCCGTCATCGTTACCACCACTGCCTTCTTTCCCATTCTTCTTCGTCTCATAGATAATCCTCTCTTTCCAACACATTTTTTATATCTCAAAATCCGGTTCTTCTAAGCAAAATCAACACCTTTCCGAGAATTTCGCTCTTTTCCACCGGACCAAAATACCGGCTGTCCTCTGCACCGATTCGGAAATCTCCAAGCACAAAATACTGACCGTCTCCGAGTATTACGGGGTAATCGAGATGGTCTCCATCTCGGAGCGTATCGTAAAAAATATCCGTCTCCACAATCAGATTTCCATTTACCTTGAGACATGCGTCCTCCGTTACCTCCACCTGATCTCCACTCTTTGCCACAACTCTTCCTACATAGCGTTTTCCATCCTTTCTGAGCACCACCACATCCTGAGTTCGCAACTGTTTTTCCAGACGATAATAGAACAACAGATCTCCGGCGCTGATCCGCGGTGACATCGCATTATCGTGCACGCGGTAAACCCCAAATACCACACCGAACATCACAATCAACGTAAGCGCCATAACTGCCAGATTCCGAAAAAACATCACAATTTCTTCTCTCTGCCAATTTCTCTCCTCCCGGTCTCTCTTCTCTGTCGTTTTCCTCATTTTCACTTCCCCATCTTCATTTTCCTCTGAACTTTTCACGCTTTCCTTAAACTTCTCACGCCTTTTTTGCACTTTTCCCACGTTTTCCCAAATAAACTTTTTACGTTGCACTTTCACAACTCTATTTTCTTCTCTTTCCTGTTGAAAAACATCCCTCACACCAGATCCAGACAGAGCCAAACAAGAGTCCCATCATCGCGAGCAGACCAGAAAGTTTCTGTCCCGGAATTCCTGTCGGAGACGTGATCTCCCGGTTATTTGTGAATGTTACCCGGATATCTCCCGCTCCACTTCCAATCACAAACCGGATCGTCTTTCCGGAATTCAGAATCTGCGTATCCGAAACATTTCCACTCACCGTCGGCGTCGTCTCATATCCGCTCGCACCTCCCGTCTCTGTGATCGTCACAACATCACCCTCGCGAAGTTCTGTGAGCACACGGGATCTTGTCTCATCTGAAGAAGCGTGATCCTTATCCTGAAGCGGAAATTCCAGCTGTCTGATCGGGCTTCCCGCTCTTGACACCTCCGCACGGAAAAAGAACTCTTCTCTCTTTCCGCCCATGTTTCCGCTCACCTGCTTTTCCACCGTGACCTGTGTCGAATAGATCACATAGGTGTTCGCAAATTCTGCAATCGTCTCACTCTGGTCATGAACCTCAACAGTTGTACTTGTTCCGTTTTCTCCATTGACCGTACTCGTCGGACCCTGATATTTTTCCGAGAGCAGCTCTTTTACCGTCTCCGACACATTTTCAGATATCTCATATGTTCCGGTACCTACATTCTGAAACGTTCTCGTCGCTGAATAACTTCCGTCTCCATTTGCGATAAATCCGGAAAGCTCCGCTGTCAGAGTCTCCTTACTGCCCTCCTTCTTTGCCGTCACAGTCACCCGATAATTCTGCGCATCCTCTGCGTCAAGACCGAACACAGTCTTTTTAAGTGTCAAATGTCCGCGATCCGGTTTTGCCGGCGGAAGCTCCGTGCTGAACCACACGTTGTCGATCAGATTTCCCTGCGTCGCTCCACCCACGGCATTGACTGCAACAAAGAAAAATCGCGTCAGATACTGACCTGCCGGAACCTGATACTCGCCGGAATACGTTTTCCAGTCCGCCGGTCCATCTGTGATATCCGCACTCGTGAGTCCATCTGCAATCTGGAAATATTCCGGGTGCTCCGCCCAAAGTGTCTCCATTGCGCTCTGACTCGTGATATTAGAAGCGATCGCCTCCGGCGCCGACATGATCACGACGCGCATCGTATCAGCTCCCTCTTTACCGACAGGGGGAAATTCTCTGCCGACATGGGAAAGTTGCCAGTGAAGCTCCGATCCCGGAACCGTCAGGACATCCTGATATAGAGAACCATATGCCTCACAGTTGAGCTCGGCAGCCCTCTCTCCCTCTATATATTGCTCAAAATGATAGGCTCCACTCGGATTGTCCCCCGTGATCTCGATTTTTCCATCTGATCCCGTCGTCCTCCACACAAGTCCGCTCGTTCCATTTGGAAGCTGCACAAAAGAAGATTTCTTATATTGAATCCACCTTGTCACAGAAGGGTTCTCAAATCCACCGTTTTGAATCTGCATATAATACGGTTCCGTGTAGGAGGAGGAAACCTTTTTATTGTTTTCGTCCCCCTCAAGCCACGCCTCTACTCGGTATGTATACTGCTTGTTCCGGTAATCCGAGTCTTCCGTCCGTCTCGTATAAATATCCAGGGCAACATTAAGTCTTCCGTCATCTGAAACGTTGTAGGAATCTCCGCTGACCTTAACGCGCTCTATTGCCTCCCAGTCTCCGTCAGAAGTCTGACGGTACCACTGAAGAAAAAGTCTTCCCGATCCCCCCTGGGTCAGCTCTGAGCCATTGATCAGCGGAATCAGAGTTCCGCTATTTGTAATGTCATCTCGAATCGAAATCGATCGAATCGATGAGAGCTCCGTCCGGAATGTCACCGTGTAGGTCGAAAAACTGTCTGTCTTAAACTCAAGCGGTTCACCCTCCACATTCATCCGGCGCACCTCCATCTCCTCGCCGTTTTCAAGCAAATGCTGAACCGCAAGCGACTCGGGATCTGCATCCTCCGGAAGTGCCCCGTCCTTGAGTTCAATATGTACCTCCACAACTCCGTCCGGCTCAATCTCCTCCCCCTGTTCATCAAGAAATCCGATGTCAAATGCCATCATCCCGTCATATGCAATCTCCTGCTGATCAAGAGCTTCTTTCGC
This sequence comes from Brotaphodocola sp., assembly GCF_983179755.1. Classification (NCBI taxonomy): domain Bacteria; kingdom Bacillati; phylum Bacillota; class Clostridia; order Lachnospirales; family Lachnospiraceae; genus Brotaphodocola; species Brotaphodocola sp. The sequence continues at coordinate 36,130 of NZ_CFAHBC010000008.1, forward strand.
TCTCTGGTATTCCTGATATTCTTCGCCATCCTGTCCTTCATCCCCGCTTATCTGCGTGACTTCAAGACTCGCATGATCCGGCAAGCTTCCCTGCTCTGCCCACGCACGCACAACCGCAATTTCTGTCTCCGACTCATAAAAGTCTGCATCGGAATCGGAAGCAAGATCTTTTAACTGCTCAAGCTCAAGATCCTCTGCCGTTGTCACAAATCCTCTTCCTGCCCTGCGGTCTGCCAAAACCATCTCCAGCCACTGACCCTTCAAGGTCTGGCGCTCGATATTTGAGGACGTCGCAACTACACCGGAACGTGTACTGGAAGTACCATCCGCATTTGAGGTTGTCCCAGATTCCACTTTCATCCCCTCTGTTGCCATCGTCTCAAACTCATCGGAATCGGAGTTTGTCGCACTGCCAAATGCATCCGATCCGGTCGACCATTCCTCATCCGCCCCTCTCTTCACCCAGCTCTTCGGACCAATCGAGGCAATTCCGGTCGAATATCTTCCAAGATTTAAGCTGACGCGCTGTGTCACATCCGTCTGATTCGTGAAAAGAAACATCAGAGTCTCATCCCCCTGAAACTCATAGAGCTCCTGCTGAGTTTTCACAGAATGAATATTCAAATTTTCTCGAAGATCTTTTCTTGAATCCCCGCTTAAATCGCGATCATTTTCCAAATCATCCTCTAAATCATTCTCAAGGTTGATTCGATCATCCAGCCGGACAAACACATGAAGCCCGACCTTTTCTTTCCTGTTTTTCTTTGTAAAGTCCTCCGGAAGCGCAACCTCATACAGGTTCTCTCCCTCCCCATCCTCCCCGTAGAGAATGTTCTGGTACTCTCCGGCATATGCCCCTCTCCACTTCCGATCATCCGGATTCAGGGACTTCTGAGACTTCACGGTCTGCTGAATGCATGCGTAAAGCTGCTTTGGGTCAAGTTCGAGTTCCGTCACACCGCTATTTCCCGATGATGCCACCACTGCCAGGTGAAACAGTCCACTTCCCATCGCAAGCGTCACACACAAAAGTACCGCACAGAATCTTTTTCCGCGCATTTTCAGAACATGAACGATCCTGGATACCTCTTGCTTGAAATGTGTATCCATTGCCTTCCCCCCTTTCTTGAATCCCTTCCCGGGACACGCTCTAATGGAAAGATATGAAAGGGGGCAAAAAAATATGAAAAAAAGAATACCGTTTTCGGAACAATCCGTAAACAGTATTCTTTCTTTTTCGACGCTTCTTCGATTGTTATTCAGTTTTATTCGCTTTTTTGAGCTTCTTTTTCTTTTTTTGATGCCTTCTTTGTCACCTTGTCCGCCTTGCTCAGACTCTCAGATTTCTCAGACTTTTCCGCCTTCTCTGTCTTTTCTGTTTTTTCTGCTTTGTAGGCTTTTTCTTCTTTCTCAGCCTTCTCGGCTTTCTCAGCGGATTCCATCTTCATATCCTTGATCCGACGGAAATAAGAACTCATCTCGTCCGCCATTCCCGCGAGACGATTGAGCAGAGTCGAGAAATCCGTCAGCATCTCGTCATCCTGAAAATACGGGTAGACGATGTCATGATCGATCTCGCTCCAACCTTCCTCAAAAAGCGTTCTTCCCTGAATCTCCACATAATATCCCTTATATTTAATGATATAGTGCAGAGACCGGTAAATGCCGTCCGACTTGATGTCGATCAGGCGCTTGTCATAGATTCTGGTATCACCCGTTCTGCGGTAAACCTTCGGGCGCTCCGCGATGTAACAGTGATCGGGATTCTCATCAAAATCCATCAGACGGTCTTCTATATAACATTCCGGATTATTCTCAAACACGGAAGTGATGTAGTTGTGAAAGCGAATCCAATCTTCCCGGTAAAGGAAGAAGACGCGGATTCCAATCAAGTCCGTCATGTATTTCCAGTAATTTGTCCGATCGATATACTGATACGGATCGGGGGTCATCTGCTTCTTGCGAATGATCTTCTCAATCAGGTGACCGGGCTGTTTCGTTCGGTAACGGTAGGAGTGAATGCCTGCACGCTCAATGTCATACAGGTAATCATTCACAAAATCCTTTCCGATCCGTTTCAACTGTCCCTCAAGCTGACAATAGTGATCATAGATCGCATTCAGCTCATCCCACTTCATGCCGGTTCGTTTCAGCTCTTCTTTTTCGATGTGATACTCTTTTAAAAATTTTTTCTTTTTAATCATCTTAATCTGGTTTCCAGATGGCATTACAGAGTTACCTTCATAAAGTTCTTCTTACCGCGCTTTACAACCATTCCGTCTCCGCCGAAATCGTCTTTCGTAAAGGATGCTTTAATGTCCTTTACCTGAGTTCCGTTGACAGATACACCGCCCTGCTCAACATTTCTGCGAGCCTCGGAACGAGAGGAAGCCAGACCAGACTTCTGCAAAACTGCGAGAAGGTCGATTGCTCCATCCGTGAAGTCTTCCTCCTTCAGCTGGTAGGACGGCATGTTCTCAAGGCTTCCCTGACCGGAGAACAGAGCCTTTGCAGCGGTCTGAGCCTTAACTGCCTCTTCCTCACCGTGAACAAGTTTCGTCAACTCAAATGCAAGAATCTCTTTTGCAGTATTTAACTGGCTTCCTTCCCATTTATCCATCTCATCGATCTGCTCAAGCGGAAGGAAGGTCAGCATACGCAGGCACTTTAATACGTCTGCATCGTCGACATTTCTCCAGTACTGGTAGAAATCGAACGGGGAGGTCTTATTCGGATCAAGCCATACAGCGCCGGACTGGGTCTTACCCATCTTCTTGCCCTCAGAGTTTAAGAGCAGGGTGATTGTCATCGCATGAGCATCCTTACCCAGCTTACGACGAATCAGCTCGGTACCGCCGAGCATGTTGCTCCACTGGTCATCTCCGCCAAACTGCATGTTACAGCCGTAACGCTGGAACAGCTCATAGAAGTCGTAGCTCTGCATGATCATGTAGTTGAACTCAAGGAAGCTCAGTCCCTTCTCCATACGCTGTTTGTAGCACTCTGCGCGAAGCATGTTGTTTACGGAGAAGCAAGCACCTACATCGCGAAGCAGTTCAACGTAGTTCAGCTTTAACAGCCAGTCTGCATTGTTTACCATCATTGCCTTGCCCTCACCGAAATCGATGAAACGGCTCATCTGCTTCTTGAAGCACTCACAGTTGTGCTGGATCGTCTCAACCGTCATCATCTGACGCATATCGGTACGTCCGGACGGATCACCTACCATTGCGGTACCGCCTCCGATCAGAGCGATCGGCTTGTTTCCTGCCATCTGAAGACGCTTCATCAGGCACAGTGCCATAAAGTGTCCAACATGAAGGCTGTCTGCGGTCGGGTCAAATCCAATGTAGAACGTTGCCTTTCCCTCATTGACCATCTTACGGATCTCTTCCTCATTTGTCACCTGCGCGATCAGACCGCGGGCAACCAGCTCTTCGTAACAATTCATCGCTGTAATCTCCTTTTTCTCTTTTTCGTTCTTTTTTCTTCGTTGCTTCTGTCTTTCTTTTTTATTTCTTGTCTGTGTTTCTTATTTGTTTTTTGATTTCGCTCTTTTTGGGGGAAATCTTTATTTTCTGCGCTTGCGTGCATCTGAAAATACGATTCAAACACACGTCTATTCGTGAGAACCGAGAAGTCCGGGCGTTATCAAGTTCCTATGAAAGAAAAAGCCCCGCCCTCTCAATGGTTCTGCCATCAAAAGGACGAGGCGCATGCTCGTGTTACCACCTTCTGTTCACAGACAGCTTGCACTGCCTGCCTCACTGAGCGTCATATTCTATCCCATCTGTGATTGTTCTGCATGGTTTCTATAACGTTCCGACATGATAACGGTCGCCGACTCCGTCACAGCCTACTGATGTCCCGCTCTCTGAAACAAAACAAAAATCGGATCGATTCTTTGCTCTTTTTCTGTTCACGACCACGTTCAGTGTGAAGCTCAAGGATGTATTCCCATGCCGTCTCTCCGCGCGCCTCTCATCTTCCGGCTACTTTCTGTGCGGGTATTCCCGATGGTACTTCTTCCTCTCATTGCCTGACTGATTTTCACTTTTCTGATCTCTGATCACAAATTCTGTCGGATTCCTATCCAGTTTGATTTCTATCCAATTTGGATTCTACTCGATCTGATTCCTATCCGATCTGATTGCTGTCGCATTCCCATGCGCCGAAAATTTTGCGATCACGCTTGCATTATAGCCTTTTCCCAGGATGTTTGTCAAGCCCCTTGCCGAATGCGATTTAAATGAGATCAATCTCAATCTTCTCATGCTTCGTATCAAAATCTGTTCCCACGAGAAGCCCCTGATCCTCGTATTCCGCTTCGCCCATCTGATTGTCATATGGGTCCTGTCTCAGATACTTTTTCGGGAAATAAAAATCACTCTGATACTCGCAGGTTGTCGGAATCCGGTATGGGTCGAGATTTCCGAAATAAAACTCCCAGCGCTCGAGATCTCCCGCTCTCCACGCAGCTCCTCCAAACGAGGCATCTGCATACAGCCAGCCATACGACTCTATGTAGAACTGTGCCCAGTCGTGACAGCCGATATTCTTCGGACATGCATAGAGACCGGACTGCCATCTCGCCGGCACACCGACGATTCGGCAGAGCGTGATAAAGAGCAGTGCCTGAAGTCCGCAATCGCCTTTTAAGTTTGTCGCCGTAAACGTCGCCTGCTGTTCGATCGTAAAGTAGGAGCGCACATAGGAATACATTACATGAGTCGTGATATAATCATAGATTTTCTTTGCCTTTCTCACCGGATTTGTCTCATCCCCGACAATCTCCTGCGCAAGTGCTCTCAGATATGGAGTAAAACGGATATGCGGGAGTTGTTCCCCCAGATACTTTTTCGCCTCTTCCCGCTCTCCATTCGGTTCATTCGATTCTTCCTCTTCCCGGCTCAAATCCAACTTTTCGGCGGCTTCTTTCCAGTCCCAGTATTTCATCTCATTCTCAAGTTCATATTCCACCTCAAAGGTCTGCCCACTCTGATATTCTGTCTCAAAGCAGATCGTTCTCTGAAGCGCAGACGTCGGAGCCACCTGTCCACACTCCGGACTGCAACCGAGATATGCAAATTTCTTCACCTGAGCATACTCGATCGGAAGCGGAAGCTGTACCTGAATCTTTGTGCCCTCTCTTCTCGCAGACGGACGCAGAGATGCTGTACTCTTGATATGAATCTTGCTTCTCAGACTTCCCTTTTCCTTCATCTTGTGCATCACATCATCGAGCATATTGAGCTGTGCTCGGCGATCCCAGATCGTCTCCTCATTGAGCAGACGATAGCTAAGATCTTTCCGGGTCTTGATCAGGTTGTCAATGAAATTGTCCTTGAGTTTGATCTCCCCGTTGATGCAGATCCACTCAAACGCTCCCTCCACCAGAAGATCATCGAGTTCCTCATTTTCAAAATCTGCAAATGTCTCCTTCATCATATTGATCGCACTCTGCCAACTGTGCGGATACTGCTCTGGAAGACGCGCAATAATCTCCCGCTCAAGAAGAAGACGCTCTCTCAACGCCTCCGGAAGGTCCTTTTCAAGACGCTTCTCAATTACCCGCTTCGCGAGTTTTAAATGTCCCATTGCCTTAAGTCTTGCAATATCCTCCGGGAGTTCCACGGTCAGCGCATCAAGGCTCTTCACGCTCCCTCCTGCCTCGAGATAAATTCTGTTTTCGTTCTTATTGTTTGGATTCTCCTGTCTCTCCTTTGAGTATTCTCTCTTATCTTCTGCTTCACTCATCGTCGCTCCTGTCCCTTCTTTGTCGTATTTTTGCTTTTCTTGCTTCTTTTTGTTTCTTGTTTTGGTCTCTTTTTTGTCTTGTCTTTATCTGTATTCTTTATTTACTCTTTATTTATTCTTTCATTTATTCTTTATTTTAGCTCTCTCTTTATTTCTTTTCTATCCTTTCTTTTCTATCGCTTTTTCCAGGCGACAGAGCACCCCGGCTCCGATGATACCGGCATCATTTCCGAGTTTTGCCGTCACAAGACGCGTATTTTTCTCGGAACCCCGCGAATAAATCATCGGCGCAACTCTCTGCCTCAACGGAGCAAGCAATTCCTCTCCCGCTCCACTGATCCCGCCTCCAATACAGAGTACTTCCGGCTGAATGATATTGATGATATTTGCAATTCCATCCGCCAGATCATCAAGATATTGATCGAACACCCCCTTTGCTGTCAGATCCCCTGCCCGAACCGCCTCAAAAATTGTTTTTCCATCAATCGCACTTCGGTCGCCTGCGCACAATTGATTCAGGAGAGAATCTGGATTCTTCTTTGCCTCCCGTTTCGCCGACCGGACGAGCGCGGATGCCGACGCATACGCCTCAAAGCATCCCCTTCGCCCACAGGTACATTTGCGCCCATTTTTTCGGATCACCATGTGTCCGAGTTCCCCGGCAGAAGCATTGACTCCGCTCACAATCTTTCCATCGAGAATCAAGCCACCACCGACTCCGGTCCCGAGCGTCACTGCCACCATCGACTTACTTCCCTGACCGCTTCCCGCTAAATACTCCGCCCAGGATGCCGATTTTGCATCATTTTCCGCATAGACCGGACATGGAAATCGATCCCGCAACATTCTCACAAACGGAACGTTGTCGAAGCCAAAATTATTTGCATACTCCACGCTCTCTTTTTCCTGATTGACCGTTCCCGGAATTCCAATTCCCACACTTTCGATCTCTGCAAAGCTCCGTTTTTGAGAATCCAACAGTCGGACTGCCAGCCGAAAAATTTCATCCGCCAGATCCTCCGGCTCTCTCGGCAGACCCGTCGGAGCCTGGATCTTTGTCTCAATCTCAAACTTATTTTCCGCCGTCTCTCTGACGATTCCAACTGCAATCTTTGTTCCCCCAAGATCAATCCCCACATATCTCTGTCCCATAAGCTGTCCATCTCCTCACCTGTCGCGGTCTTTATCTATTGTTTTTAACTATGTCTTTATCCATTACCTTTGTTCATTGCCTTTATCCATTTATCCCAGTTCAATTAATCATACCATTTTTTATCAGACTTGTCATAAGATTCTTGTCAAACAACCATGTCTCCGATATACACAGAAAATGGCGGTAGATCCATTTTTTATCTGGACCTACCGCCATTGTTTTTTATTTATTTCAAACACTCCCCGTTTGTTTCGATCACATGCCGATACCATCCGAACGACTTTTTCGGAGTACGCTTTAAGGTTCCGTTTCCGGCGTTATCCCGATCCACATAGACCATACCATAACGCTTTTTCATCTCTCCGGTGGAAGCACTCACCAAATCGATACAGCCCCAGGCACAATAACCAATCAAATCCACACCGTCCTCTTCCACAGCCTTCATCATCTCCTTCAGATGAGCCTCCAGATAGGCGATACGGTAGTCATCCTGAATGCTTCCATCCTCCTCAATCCGATCTGCCGCACCCAGACCATTCTCCACAATAAACAGTGGCTTCTGATAGCGGTCATAGAGATCGTTCATCGTGATGCGCAGTCCCAGTGGGTCAATCTGCCATCCCCACTCACTTACCTTCAGATGTGGATTTCTCAGGGATTTCATTACATTACCGGAAATGGAATTTTTCGCAATTACATCCGGATCAGCGCTGGTGAGACGGGAAGTATAATAACTGAATGCGATGTAATCCACCGTATTCTCCCGAAGGATCTTTTCATCTTCCGGCTCCATCGTGATATGGATATTCTCCTGCTCAAACTGTTTCATTACATAAGCCGGATATCCACCGCGCGCCTGTACATCCACGAAGAAATAATTTCCACGATCCCGCTTCTTCGCCGCCCAGACATCCTCTGGATTACAGGTATTCGGGTAAAAACTCCCTGCTGCCAGCATACAGCCAATCTTATTTTCCGGGTCGATCTCGTGGGCAATTTTTGTTGCCATCGCAGAAGCCACCAGTTCGTAATGCGCTGCCTGATACTTCACCTGCTTCTGGTTTTCTCCCTCCCGGAAACGAATTCCTGCTCCCATAAACGGAAGATGCATCAGCATATTGATTTCGTTGAACGTCATCCAGTAGTGAACTCTCCCCTTAAAATGTTCAAACAGGACTCTGCTGTATTTTACATAGGCATCAATCAGCTTTCTACTTCTCCATGATCCGTAGGTTTCCTCAAGATGCAGTGGCACATCGAAATGACAAATCGTAACCACCGGCTCAATCCGATTTGCCAGTAATTCATTAATCAGATCATCATAAAACTTCAGTCCTTCCTGATTTGGCTCTGCCTCTTCTCCTGTTGGGAAAATGCGGGACCAGGCAATCGAAAAGCGATAGCACTTAAATCCCATCTCTGCCATATACTGGATGTCCTCTTTCCAGTGATGGTACATATCGGTAGCACCGTGGGACGGATAAAAGGAATCCTCCGGCAAGCTATGATAATCCATGATGCCCTCCATCACTGCCCGTCTGTTTTCTCCCCAGGGAATCACATCTACCGTTCCTAATCCCTTTCCGCATTCCAGATAACCGCCTTCACACTGGTTTGCTGCTGTCGCACCGCCCCACAAAAATTCTTTTGGTAATCCATGCATCGTCATTTCTCCTATTCCTGTCCACCAGTCGATTATTCTTACTTTCTTGCTTTCTTACGTTTTACGTTTTTACTTTTGTACCTGAATAACCGGCTCTCCTGCTTTTACGTGTTTTCCTGTTTCGCCCGTCACACTGCGATAAACTGCTGTGTTGCTTACCAGCACCGGGGTTACAGTGTCATACCCGGCTTCTTTCACCTTGTCAAATTCTACCTGAATCAGCGGAGTGCCAACCGATACACGATCTCCGGTCTTTGCCAGAGCCTTAAAATACTTTCCACCCAGCTTTACCGTATCAAGACCAATGTGGATCAGCACTTCTTCTCCGCTGTCTGCCAGAAGACCGACCGCATGAAGCGTATCAAAAATAGATACGATTGTTCCATTCACCGGAGATACAATCACATCTTCATCCGGAATCACGGCAACACCATTTCCAAGGATTCCCTGAGAAAATACCTCATCTTTCACCTCACTCAGAGGAATCACGTTACCTGAAACCGGAGAACAAACCATATCACAGTCAGAAGCCGGCTGTGCACAATCTTCTTTTGAAACAAAGGTTTCTGTCTTTTCTGTCTCCACCGTGCTCTTGTTCTCTGCGGAAACACTGTCCTTTTCTTTTCCATCCCCCTCTAAAGCTTCCTTCGGGTCTTTGTAAAGAATAAAACAAATTACGAAAGCAACCACAAAAGCAATTCCCGCACCAATACTGGCAAACAGCAGATCTCTGAGGCTATCTCCGCCAATATAGCTCGGCAGAGTCAGAAGTCCCGGTGATCCGCCAGAGTAGTTCTTTACATGCATCAGTCCGACGAACAGACCACCCACAGCACCACCTGCCATCGCAGAGTAGAGCGGTGTCCGGTAAGGTACATTAATACCATACAGCGCCGGCTCTGTAATTCCGCAGACTGCCGTGATACCGGCAGACATCGCAAGCTGTTTTATTTCAGATACTTTTGATTTAAACGCCACTGCAAGGGTTGCACCACCCTGAGCCACGTTGGATGCCAGGTTATTCGGATAAACCATACTGTCATAACCCATAGTCATACGATTGTTGATGCCTACCGGGACGATCGCATAATGTGTTCCAGTCATAACAAGGAGCGGGAACACCGCACCAAGAATCATAGAAACCAGCCATCCATAGCTCTCCATTGCCCGCAGGAATGTCGCAATATAGTTACTGATGACGTAACCGATCGGTCCCAGCACAGAGAGCGTTACAACACCACTCACCAGAATCGTAATCAACGGCTTGGAGAAAAATTTGATTGCCTTTGGAGAAATCCGGTCTGCAATTGGTTCCACCACGGACATAAACCATACTGCTAAAATGATCGGAATTACCGAGGAAGAATAACTGGCATTGTAGATCGGAATCATAAACAGGCGAATCGCCTCTCCCGATTCTTTGGATGCAGATACCATATTGACAAAATTCGGATGCAGGAGAATACCTCCCAACATCATAGCAAGATACGGGTTGCATTTAAACTTCTTTGCCGCCGAGCTTGCCAAAAGGATCGGCAGAAAATAGAAGGTTGCATCTCCCATAAAGTTCAGAATCTGATAACTCTGGTCACTCGAAGCAACCAGTTTAAACGCTACAAGCAGTGACAGTACCGCTTTCAACATACCTGCGGCTGTCAATGCTGGCAAAATCGGTGTGAAAATCCCAGATAAGGTATCGATCGCCGTTGCCACTTTCGATTTTTTCTCTTTCTGTTCCTCCCCTACACGGCTTTCCTTTAAATCACACAATTCATTCAGTGGTGCAAACACATTTGCCACATCACTTCCAATGATGACCTGATACTGACCGCCACTCTTTGCTACCCCAACTACACCCTTTGTCTTTTTCAGAGCATCCGTCTGCGCCTTACTTTCATCTTTCAGGTTAAAACGAAGCCTGGTCGCGCAATGTACAAGACCAGAAACATTTTCTTTTCCGCCTACAAGCTCTAAGATCTGTTCTGCAAGTCTTTTGTAATCCATGTGTAACCTCCTCCTTATCGTTCTCTCTGGTTCTTTCTGTCTGCAACTTTACCATTGATTCAATAAAATGTCAGCATCCGAAAAAGCAAAAGGACCATCGGTTCAAAATTGCCGTTCCAGCCGGTCAAAATTTTGAACCAATGGTCCAATTCCTTATCAGTCCTGATTAGTCCTGATTGTTTCTAATTGTCTCTGATTGTTTTTCTCTTTCAGGACTTTTTCTCTTTATTGTAAATCAGATTCCAATAGTCCACCGTAGTCCGCAGAGACTCCCGGTTTACCATTTTCAAAGCTGCTTCCACATGATTTCCGTAATTTTGAGAAAGACACATGCCAAACAGCACATCCAGCACATAAGTAACCGCCGTATAAGAAGTCATGACTTTCAGACTCAAAAGTGAGTCCCTGGAGGGAATCTCTATGATTTCATCACAGTATTCCCGAATATCCGCATTGTGTCTCCCCACAATACCTGTCACAAACGTCTTTGTTGTTTTTTTCAGATACCGGGCAACATCAATCATAGAACGATTTGCCCCTGTAAAGCTCATTACAAAAGCGATCCGCTTCTGATCCTGTCGTTCCGTCAGGTAATGGGCATTCACGCTCTCTCTGGCATGACATTCCATACCAAGCGTGGAAAATTTGAACGCCGCTGACTGTGCCAGCGTGTAAGTGATCCCGTTTCCGTAAAAATCAATCTGATCCGCCCGCATCATCCTGTTAAAAATCCGGTTTACCACATTTTTATCCATACACATTCGCGTATCACTGATCGCTTTGTCATACAATGCCGGGATCACATTTAAAACATCCTGATAGGTGCTTTTTTCGTTGATCGGTTCATTCTGAAGCAACTGATTGATCCGGATATTTTGCACACTCTCTGAAACGATCTGGAATTTCAGCTCCTGATATCCGGCAAGTCCAAGTTTCTTACTCAAGCGGATTACCGTCGCCTTGCTGGTGTAAGATGCCTTCGCCAGTTCTTCCGCAGACATTGGCAGAATTGCCTCTGTGTGCTCCAAGATGTAACGGGCCACAGCCTGCTCCTGATGAGTAAATCCCTTCATCTCCGTAAGTTGTTCAAAAATCATCCCTCAACCTCATTCCATCATTTTCTTTGCCGGTGGCAAAAGTCCGATGCCTCCACCTTTAGAGGAGGAGGCATCCACTCTGAGTTATACTCATTATTATACTATAAATAAAAGAATTCGTGAAGTTGGGATTCTGCGCTTATGCACAACGCCTAAGTAAGCGGTCTGATCTTGAAACAGTGATCGAGCGGTCCGCTTCCCCTTCCGAGATCCAGACCGGAGGCAAGTGCTCCCGTAAGATACTCTTTTGCACATCTTACGCTCTCCTCCACGCTCTTTCCCTCTGCAAGTCCACAGGCGATCGCTGATGAGAGTGTACATCCGGTTCCATGTGTGTTCGGGTTGTTGACCCGGCTTCCACGAAACCAGATCCACTCCCCATCACGGTAGAGAACATCATTTGCGGTTGAGATCTGATGACCACCTTTTACCAGAACCGCACCACCGTAGCGCTTTGAGATCTTTTCTCCGGCTTCTTCCATCTGAGCTTCATTCTCAATCTTCATCTCTGCGAGAATCTCAGCTTCCGGAATATTCGGAGTCAGAACCGCTGACAGCGGAAGAAGTTCCCCTGCGAGTATCCCCATCGCATCCTCTGCAAGAAGTCTCGAACCACTCGTTGACACCATAACCGGATCGAGCACGACATTTCTCGCATGATACTCGCGAAGTTTCTGCGCAATCACACGGATCGTCTCTTTTCCGGAAACCATTCCGATCTTCACTGCATCCGGAAAAATATCTGTGAATACACTGTCGAGCTGAAGTCCGACAAAGGCGGGATCTGCCTCAAAAATCCCCGCCACTCCGGTCGTGTTCTGCGCTGTCAACGCCGTGATTGCGCTCATTCCATAGACGCCAAGTGCCGTCATCGTCTTCAAGTCCGCCTGAATCCCGGCTCCACCACTGCTGTCCGATCCAGCGATCGTCAGAACGGTTTTCCGGCTGATCTTTTTATCGTCTCCGTTTTCCATAATTGTCACTGTCACCTATTACCTATTTATTTTCATCACTCATCAAAAATGGTAACGATCTCTCCGTCCATGATGCGGTTCATATTCTTGACTGCACAGAAGTTTCCACACATCGAGCAGGTATCCTCTTTCTCCGGCTTTGCAGATGCGCGGTATGCTCTCGCCTTCTCCGGGTCGATTGCGAGCTTGAACATCTCCTCCCAGTCGAGTTTCTTTCTCGCTGCGCCCATTGCGCGATCCCAATCTTTTGCACCCTTTACGCCCTTTGCAATATCTGCTGCATGGGCTGCAATCTTGGAAGCAATGATTCCCTCTTTTACATCGTTGACATCCGGAAGGCGAAGATGCTCAGCCGGAGTTACATAGCACAGGAAGGCTGCGCCGGATGCTGCTGCAATCGCACCTCCGATCGCTGCGGTGATATGGTCATACCCCGGTGCAATATCCGTGACGAGCGGTCCAAGGACATAGAACGGAGCACCCTTGCAGACGGTCTGCTGAATCTTCATGTTTGCAGAGATCTGGTCAAGTGGCATATGACCCGGTCCCTCTACCATAACCTGCACATCCTTCTCCCATGCACGGCGGGTCAGCTCGCCAAGTGTCACAAGCTCCTCAATCTGGGAAATGTCAGTTGCATCCTCAAGACATCCCGGACGGCAGGCATCACCAAGGCTGATCGTCACATCGTACTCCCGGCAGATTTCCAGAACGCGATCATAATACTCATAGAACGGGTTCTCCTCCCCGGTCATCATCATCCATGCAAAGATGATTGATCCACCTCTCGATACAATGTTCATCAGGCGCTTGTTGTCCTTGAAACGCTTTGCGGTGCTCTTGTTGATGCCGACATGGATCGTCATGAAGTCCACGCCATCCTTTGCGTGCATTTCCACAATCTTCAGCCACTCCTCCGCGGTAATGTCCTTGAGTGCCTTATGATAGTAGACAACGGCATCGTAAATCGGCACGGTTCCGATCATTGCCGGACACTCTGCGGTCAGCTTGCGACGAAATGCCTGCGTGTCTCCGTAAGAGCTTAAATCCATGATGGACTCCGCTCCCATCTTCACTGCGTCATTTACCTTCTCCAGCTCCATATCAATATCTTTCCAGTCACGGGAAGTTCCGAGATTGACATTGATTTTTGTCTTGAGCATCGAACCGACTCCGTTCGGATCAATCGAAGTGTGCAGGCGGTTACACGGAATGATTACCTTGCCCTCCGCAATCAGGGCACGCAGTTCTTCCTCGCTCATCATTTCTTTTTCTGCTACAATCTTCATCTCCGGCGTGATGATTCCCTTTCTCGCCGCATCCATCTGTGTTGTGTACTCTCTCATTTTCTCTCCTCCTATAACAGCATTCATCAGCATGACGCGATTCATTCATATCATTCATATAAAATATTCTTTGGTGTATTTACATGAAGCGTTTTTGTGTCATAAAATACAATTTCCCACGAATTATGGTACGAATTACAAAATTATGAAATCAAAAAACGGCATCCTGTGTGGGAACGAGATGTTCTTTACAGGACGCCGTCTGAAATGTTCTTTCGGTCATCGGTTTTCGCATTCGATCCCTACGTTGGCATTACCCAAATCAGGTTATTAAGGTCGAAGTTTGATTACTTCCTCTCAGCCTGCTTCCACAAGCTCCCTTTGTTTGCTTTTATCTGAATTATTTTGTCTGAATGAAATTATCTGATTTTATTCTTCTTTAGTTTATCACTGTCGAATGATTCTGTCCAGTTTTTTTCTGAACGAATCGAGAAAATTCCTCAGTTCGCCTTGTGATATCCTCTCCACGGATTTCGCACTTCCTGAAATTCCTTTCTCAGATCATTCTCCTCCAGTTTAAGTTTGCCACAGTACACGAACCCAAGTTTTGCGAGAAGGTTCTGCATCGGCTTATTGTCGTCATGCGTATCGATTTTCAAATTTCCACACTGTTCAAATGCCCAGTTCAGACAAAACGAGCCGGCTCCACGTGTCCCCTCTGCCACCGCAATCCGGTGAACGACACCGTAAGGTCTGTCATTGAGCCATTCTCCTGATTCAAGCTGACGGTAAGAAGGTTCGTCTTCTTCCTTCGCAAAATAGAAGACTGCTTCTATCTTGCCTCCGTCCATACAGACATAACATTTCTTCTGATGAATATTTTCTTCAACCAGATCTCTCGGCGGATAAATCGTCTCCCACTGGGTCGGATTCCCATGTTCCGCCATAAATTTCTGTGCATACGCATAGATCCCCATGATTTCTTCAAGCTGTTCCGGCTGTGCCACTCTGATCTCTCTCATCTCTCTATTCTCCTTCTGAATGATTTGTTGCACCTATTCTCTTTGATTCTTTCTTAACTTGCCCTTTTTTCTCTTTTGTCATTTGAAGATTGAAGATTAAAAAATCCTTGGGAGTTTTCCTTTTTCCGCAATCCATCCCTGACATTCTGCCTCCACAACGCCAAGCAGTTCCTCCGGAGTCTCCTGACATCCATTGTAAAGCCAAATCTTGATAATCTGAAAAATTCCACCGCGCAGAAATTCCATGCGATATTTTTCTAAGGAACTCTGACTCTCCAAATGCGGTTGCATCCGCTTTCTGTCATTCTTATCATAAGAAAACATCCCATAAGGAGTATCATTCCCCAATTTGAGATAAGTCTTATAAAAAATTTGATTTGCCTTTATATGACGAAGCAGGCGCAAATAATATCCTCTGTGATCTGCTTCCTCTTCGCCATTCAAAGTGTCCTGATCTCCATTGTAAAACTCCGGCAATACCTTCTCAAATTTGTTGCGAACCGAGTCTGCAAGATCATACACATCTGCATAACTTGCATAAAATGTGGTTCTATTCAAACCTGCCTGTTTGCAAATATCAGTAACCTGTATTTCACTTAATTTTTTTGTTCTGAGAAGCTCCATAAATACCTTTTCAATACATTCCATAGAGGTACGTTTTCTTTTATTATTTGGTTTGTTCATATGCTTTTTATGCTGGTTCTCCTATATTATCTAAACACATGTTGGTTTAATAAATCTTTTAACTCAACAGATGTTGGTTTTTTATGGCGTTTTATCACAACACTTGTTGGTTTTTTGTTATTTATTTCAACATATGTTGGTTTAATTATTTCTATTAACGCAACATATGTTGTGTTATTCTCTTTTAATATCCATACAGATGTTGGTTTATTTCTTTATCTCAACACTTGTATGGATAATATCGCCATTTTTGAGCCTTTTTATTATACTCTACTTGCTTTAAATCAACAAGTGTTGTTTTAATAGAAAAACCTGGTTAAAAAAAGCTGGTTTTATTATCTTTTTAATATAAAAAACCTGCATGTTAAGCAGGTTATAAACAGGTTATTAATATGATTTTTATGAGGACTGTTTGAAGGTGATTTTAAAGTTATTTGAGGGTGGAAATTTGGGTTATCCACATTATCCACAAAAAATATTGCATGATATTCACTGATATATGCATGTTTATTCACCCTATTTATCCACAAATTTTCCACAATCTCGTGCCAAAGCACATTAAAACAAAAGACCAGAGATGCCACAAACGCTCTCCCTTTCGGGGAGAATCTGCGAAACCTCTGGTCTCTTTAAAAATTCTTCTTTGCTACTTACGCTACCAATTCTTTAGTTCTCAGAGTCCTCCTCGATCAGCTCGGATTCTTCGACTGTCTCTTCGACATCGCTCTCACCCTCGATCTCTGCGTCCTCTGTATCTTCTTCTACCTCATCTGCGTCAGCTTCGGAATCCTCATCAGATTTTTCTTCAGACTCAGCATTCTCAGAACCGCTGTCCTTGGAATCGTCCTCGGACTTCTCATCCTCGGCATCATCTGTGATCTCATCCGTTGTCTCATCAGAATCAATGATCTCGTCGTCACCGGTGATTTCATCTTCATCAGAAGCCGTCTCATCCTTCTTGGAATCCTCCTCTGTGGTTTCATCCTTTGCGGTCTCGCCGTCCTCTGTGATTTCTTCTATCTGATCCGTCTCGATCTCAGTCTTCTTCTCAGCTACCTCGGTTGCCGGAACTTCCTCAGTAATCTCATCCTCATTAGCTTTGATTACATTCTCAAATCCCTTGAAGAGTTTTACCTCATCCTCAGTGAGATCTGCCTCTGACAGATCAAGAGTTCCCCAGCTTGCATCATCGTTATACTGAACAGTCTGGTAGGTTGCTAACCATCCACTGTTAAGCTCAACTGCACCTTCCAGTTTCAGATTCAAATCGCCAGTTACCTCTCCACTGCTCTGTCTTCCGACGAAGGAGTAAAGCATTGCGCCCTCATCACCGTTGACCGTCACAGAGATGTCTCCATCGAGCTTACCGCTGTACTGTGCACCGATGAACTTGATCTTAGATGCTCCGCTTACAGAAACAGTCAAATCACCGATCAGCTCTGCATTTCTTGCAACTCCGTAAATCTCAAACTGCCCAGACTGGATATTGATCTCCGGATTTCTCTCAACACTGCCTGTCTTCGAGCTAGCGTAGAGCGTTGTGTAACTCCACTCGCTTTCTGCAAGACCCTCACCAGCAGTAAAGTTATGACCGTTGAGATATGCCTCTGCATCCCAGTCAAGGTTGGAGATTTCCAGATCACCGTTCAGCTCAAGTGCATACTTGGATTCGAGCTTGTAGCACTCGCCCTCTGCGGAAGTGATTGTGAAGCTTGCCTTCGGCATCTCCACACTGTCTTCAAGGTTAATATCCTTATTCAGAACAATCGTGTCACCATCCTCAACCTCTGCAAATGCTTTCTCAAGGCTGGTGTAACCGGTATCACCGATCATAACGGTATTCTCATCCGGCTTCTCCTTGTAGGTGATTGAAATCTGTCTTGTATCAAGCCAGTTCTCTCCATCCTTCGTCGATGCCACATTAATATAAAGCGTACCGCCCTGCTCATTTGTGAATGTCGGAGTGAATGCTCCGTCATACAGCGTCCAAGTATCTGCATCCGGAGTCTCTGTTGCAGAGGAATCCGTTTCATGATAGTAAATCTCAGTGCCCTTCACCGCACAACTCAGTGTTACCTCAGGTGCCTCGTCAAACTCATACTTACCGTAACGTGTTCCATAAATCTTCTTTTCCGGATTCAGGGAAACGCTTACTTCTGCACTCAGAGCTTTTTCCAGCGCAACATCGATTGCATCGAGAACCTTCTGCTGTTTCTCTGCATCGTACTCATCAAGGAGATCGATCTTCGTGCTCTGCTCATAGAAGACTTCTGCAAGCAGTTCTGACAGGAAGTCCTCACAGTCTTTCTGAGATTCCTCGTCAAGACTAACCAGGGAAATGATCGGTCTGTCTCCATATCCATTCGTCACGGTTACGGTTGCCTCGAGATCATCGGCGCTTCCGGTGTAAGTTCCGGTCTTGTAGATTGCACTCGGAACATTATCCGTAAATGCGCACCATACGGAAACGATCTTACTGCGGTTTCCATCTGCATCAAAACCAGCAAACTTCACCTGAACCTTATCACCATTCACTCTATCATTTGTATAAACAGTAACAGAACCATAGCATCTGCTTCCATTTTCCAGCGTCGGATCAGATCCGTCTGTCGTGTAGTAAACAGTTGTGTTCTCACCAGCAGAAACTCTGAGGTTTACACCGTAGCTCTTTCTTGTTACGAGAGTATTCCATCCTGCGGTTACGGTCGGTGCCATCACAGTCTCATCGCTCGAATCAATCGGCTCAGAGCGCATTGCATCGATAACTGCGTATTTCACTGCATCCGAAGATACGGTTGCTCCGGTAACTGCATCGACACGCAGATCAGAAGTGCTGTTCGGAACCGTCTTTGCATTTACCAGTTCTTCAAGATCTTTTCCTGCAAACTTCGCAGAAATGTCCTGCTCATACTTCGGGAACATGTACGGACCCCAGAATGCCTCATCGCGGATATCGGTTGTCTCTGTTCCATTATCCTCAATCTTGACAATCTTTCCATTAGCAACAGTAACTTTGAGCTTTGCAGTATACGGCTTGCCAGACGGGGTATTGACGATCGAGCTTCCCTCGTATACTCTCATACCACTCTGTGTTTCCGGAATCTCAATAAACTGAACTTCCTGCTCCGTAACAGCGGAAGCTACACCATTCTTGATGGCAACTGCCTTGACTGTGATTGTCTGGTCTGCATTTGTCTCAGGTGTGATGGTAATCACACCATCCACAGCAGTCAGAACACTGTTTCCATTTGCGGACGGATCACTGCCGTCGATCGTGTACCTCACAACGGCGTCATCCTCTGCCTCCACGGCAAGCTCTGCACTGTCTGTTCCTGCATAGAGGAATTTCGTGCGGAAATCAGCAGTCGTCAGCTTCGGTGCATCCGGCTTCTCAACTCCATTATCCGGAAGTGCATTCTTAACTGCCTTCTTGATTGCATTTGCCGAATAAGTTGCTCCAGACTTCGCATCTACCTCATCCACAGTGTCTTTCGTCTTTCCAATGAAACGAGACAGAACTTTATCCAATGCAGTCTGCCAGAAGCTCTTATTGCTTCCTGGCTCTGTTCCATTATCCTCTACCTTCTCAATAACACCGTTCTCTGCATTATAGGTTACTTTTACTTTTGCCTCATAATTAAAGACATCTACCATTGCAGAGCCTTCTACAACTGTGCCTTCCGGTGCCGGAGCCTCGCCTGCAATCATCTCGAATGTCAGGTTCTTCTCGTATCCGGTTGCCTCTACCTCGATCTCATACTTCTCACCCGTGACGAAGATTGCCTCATCGCCACTCTTTGCATCCGTCTTGATCAGACCGGTGTTCGGGTCGATGATGCTCACAGCGCCTCGTCCACTTGCCTGATACTTCGTTCCGTTTACCGTTACAGAAACAATCGAGGACAGGTAAGATTTGAGTTCGTCTGCGGTTGCATCTTCTGCTACTGTCAGAGACCATACACCATCTGCATTTGCAGTCGCGGTTGCCGGAATGCTCTCGGTCGTCAGAACAAAACTTGCAGTCAGTTCTGCGTACTTGTCTTTCTTATCCTTTGCGGTCAGCGTGTAAGTTCCGGCAATTGCCTTTCCACTCCACACAACCTGACCGTTCTCAACCGTAAATCCATCTGCGGTATTTCCATTCGGATCGGTGATCGTGTACTCTGCCTCATAATCATCCGGAACCGCATCAAGTCCGCTAATCTCTGCCTTTCCAGACTCAACGGTTGCACCAGCAACATCAAACTCTGCATGAGCAAACTTGAACGGTACATAGACCTCATCGTCAAGCGTGATTTCCAGTACACCATTGCTTGTGTAGTAGGTCACTCCGGTGATTGCCTTGCCCATCATCGACTCGTAATGCGCAGATTTCAGCGTATTTCCATGAGTCGTTGTCACAATACCTGCGGACCATGCAAGGTTTGTTCTCAGCCAGATATTCTCAAGGTGGCGCAGACCATAGTCCTCGCCCTTATCAGTATGAAGAACAACACCGTAAACGGTTGTATCATTGTTGATTGCAGACGGAAGTCCGGTAAAGCTCAGCTGATAATCGCCGTAATTAGTCTCCGTAGAAAGGGTTGCACTTACACCGCTCGCGATATTTTCTTTCTCGCCCTGAACCTCGCCGAAGGAAAGCGTTCCATTCTCGTCAATCGTCAGCTCCTTGTAATAATCCGGAGTCTGAGAGAGAATGTAGTAAGAATAGTCTGCACTCTCAAACAGTGCTTCCTTGCCCTCGTATGTGGTTGTTACTTCCTTACCACGGTTCGTCACGGTGATCGTCAGAGAATCGCTGTCTGTGATCTGCTTAAACTTGCTTAAATCTGCATCCTTTGCAACCTTAACCGGGAAGATTACACCGCTGATGTCGGTTCCGTCGCTGTTCACATGATAGGAACCACCTACAAGGCTTCCGCTTCTCGTCTTTGTTTTGGTTGCAGAGGAAACGCCATCTACCGGCATCTCATTGCCCTCGATCTCTGCCTCATAGAACTCCTCATATGGGATGTTCATCAGCAGGTACTGGTACTCCTCGGTGGCATCGCTCTTCTGAAGTGCATTCTTGACTGCCTGCTTGATTGCATTTGAGGAAACGGTTGCTCCGCTGATCGCCTCGACACCATCAACCTCATCGACAGTCTTTCCTGCAAACCTCTTAAAGATCTCTGTCGCATTGTTCCAGAACGTGCTGTTCGCTCCCGGCTCTGTTCCGTTATCCTTGATCGAAACGATCTTGCCATCTGCATCGGTTGTTACGAGAACCTTTGCCTGATACGTTCCTGCTACCGGCTTGCCACTTTCTGACTCAACAGTTGCCTCGCCCTCTTTTGCGGTTGTTGTCGGCTTCTTCTCCTCAGCAGTTACGGTTCCGACTACATTCTTCTTGTATCCGGTTGCTGTGATCTCAAGCTCATACGTCTCTCCGGTGGTAAAGATTGTCTCATTGTTTGATTTTGCAGTGAAATCAATCTCTCCGGTCATCGTGTCAATGATCTTCACAGATCCACGTCCACTTGCTGAGTAACTCTTCTCACCAACTTTTACACTCGTGATTGCGGACAGGTAAGCACGGAACTCCTCATCAGAAACATCGTCAGCCTTTGTGAGCTTCCAGCCATCCTCAGTCAGCGTAAATACCGCCGGAACTGCCTCGGTCTCAAGAACAAAACTTCCGGTTAACGGTGCATACTTACCGGACTTGTCGGTCACAGTCAGCGTGTAGCTTCCTGCACTCAGTTTTCCTTCCCACGTCAGCTTTCCGCTCTCGGCATCATACTGAACAGGGGCGCTCTCGCCGAGGGAATTCTTTACTACATACTCAACATCAAAATCAGCCGGGAGTTCTGCTCCACTAACGGTAATTCCAGTTTCACCTGCATCAACTGCGCCGTTCTCAATCCTCAGACCAGATGCCAGTTTCACCGGAACATACACATTTTCTGCAAACGGAATCTCTAGAATTCCTGCACTTGTGTAGTAAGTCATTCCAGTCAGCTTCTTGCCCATCATCGACTGATAATGCTCAAACTTCAACAGGTTTCCATGAGATGCAGTTGTAAATCCAACTGACCATGCAAGCTGGGTTCTCAGCCAGATATTCTCAAGATGACGCAGACCATAGTCCTCGCCTTCCTCAGTGTGAAGAACAACACCGTAGATGGTATCTGCACTCACATCCGGCATTCCATCAAAGCTCAGCTGATAGTCGCCGTAGTTGCTCGTTGTGGAAAGTGTTGCGGATACACCACTGATCTCTTTCTCAGTTCCTTCCGTCTTTCCAAAACTTAAGTTGCCATCCGCGTCAACAGATACTTCCTTGTAGTAAGACGGGATCTCTGAAAGAACATAGTAAGAGTAGTCTGCACTCTCAAACAGAGCGTCCTTGCCTTCGTAAGTTGTCGTCACTTCCTGACCACGGTTCGTTACCGTGATTGTCAGAGAGTCACTGTCTGTGATCTGCTTAAACTTGCTCAGATCCACATCCTTCTTGATCTTAACCGGATAGATCATACCACTGATGTCAGTTCCATCGCTGTTCACATGGTAAGAACCTGCAACAAGAGTTCCTGTTCTCGGTTTTGCCTTTGTTGCCGAGGTAACGGCATCGACTTCCTCATCATTACCCTCGATCTCTGCCTTATAGAACTCTGCATACGGAATATTCATCAGCAGATATTGGTATTCCTCCTGCTCCGGAGTATCCGGAGTGTCTGGTTTATCTGGAGTGTCCGGCTTGTCCGGGGTATCCGGAGTGTCCGGGGTACTCGGATTCTTATTTGATCCGTTATTGCCACTGTTGGAACTTCCACCACCAGAATGGCTTCCCGAACTGGAACTTCCACTTGAGCTACTGCCAGAGGAAGAACTCGTTTTCGTGCTGAATCCGAGACCCGGACGATAAACTGCCTGACCATCCTGCGTCCACTGACCATCCGCATTTGTCAGATAATCATCCGGTGTGCGTCGTCCTGCGTACATAGCACCCTGAATACCCGGCTGAGCGGAAAAATAATAGCAATATCCATCAATCCACTGCCATCCGGTCACCATATGACCCTCGGTAGCGCTTCCAGAACCATTCTCAAAGAAATACCAGGTATTTTCTGCGGTTTTATACCATCCGGTATGCATCCGTCCCTCAATGCCTTCCTGTGCGGTCTCAAAATAGTACCAGAAGCCATCGATCTTCTGCCATCCAGTCACCATCTTTCCGTCCGTCGGATTCAGATAATACCATCCGTTCTCAGTCTTTACCCAACCGGTATAAGCCTGATGATCGGAATTATAGAACTTCCATCCGCCATCTTCATTTGCCCAGCTTCCTGTAACAGAGGTCGCTGCATATCCCGGAAATCCGGTCTGAACTGCAACCGCTGCCGAAAGCATGACAAATGCTGCCTGCTTTTTCAGTGCTTTTTTCATGTTTTCCTCCTTTTGCCACAAATAGTTAGTTGATGCTAACTGCCTTTATGGCTTTTATGTTAGCAATAGTAAACCTTCTTTGTCAACTTCTTTACAGTTTCTTGTTGACTATTTTTATCAATGTCTTTCTCTTCTCATTATTGATCTGTTTTTTTGTTGTATTTTGCATTACTTTTCTTTTTTTCAGAATTCTCTGCGAGCCCGATTTTCCAATTCGATGGCTTATGGCTTTTTCGATGGTTTTTCAGTGACTTCCGCAAAATAAAAGAAACCAGAGATTCCGTAGGTCCGCTCCCTTTCAGGTGAACCCGCGAAATCTCTGGTTTCTCTAAAATTTTTTAAATTTAATTTTTTATGACGACTTAGATCTCAGAATCATCTTCTGTATCATTTTCAGAAGAAACTTTCTCCTCGAAATCCTTCTCCTTATCGTCCTGAACCTCTTCATCTGCATCCACATCGTCTGCTACAATTTCATCCTCTGATTCTTTTTCGAAATCCTCAGACTTTTCATCCTGATCGGTGTCGGAAGACTCCTCAGAATCATCCTCAACCTCATCTGCCACCTTGTCAGTTACCAAATCCGTATCAGCGATCTCATCATCTTCGTCTGTCTCAACAACATCCTCTGATTTTTCGGAATCTGACTTATCAGACTTGCTCTCCTGTGCCTCATCTGTAACTTCATCAGTTGCCTCGTCAGCCACATCGATCACATCGCTTTCAAGTGCATTCTCATCTTCCGCACTCACAAAGCTGAATACAACCGTGAGAGCTCCTCCCTCTGAGTCATACTCTGTATACTCCGGGAATTGAATCTGCATGTAAAATGCACGGACACTTCCGATCGTGCTCTCAAGGATATCATCATCCTCATTGTAAACCGTAACGGTGAGCTTATCGAGGTTGCCCTTGTAAGTCTCCGGCAGTTCTACACCGCTCTTTCTTACATATCCGCCACTATTTTTAAGATCTTCCTCGGAAATCGTGACTTCCGCAAGATCCTCTCTATCTACGGAGAATACCACTCTTGCCGGTGTCTGGTTGATCTCCTCCGGCTCAAGCGGATCGCCGGTTGCTGAGAAGACAATCATGATGTAACCACCATACTCCGGCTCGTAATCCTTGTAGTCCGGAAGTTCAATGCGAAGATTGTTTGATCTCGGAACAACATTGATGTTCAGCAAGTCACCGCTCTTGTTAAATACCTCAGCAGTAAACTCTTTCCAGGTATCCTTGTAATCCGAAGAAATCACTTCATTTCTCAGAATCAGATAGCCCTGTCTCTCAACAAAGGTATCTCTGTCGACCTCAATCTCTTTTACCATTCTGTCGCCACTGTACAGAACAATCTTTGCCGGGATCTGTGCATCCGCGTCAACTTCTTTCTCTGCGACCTCAATCTCAAAGCTCTCTTTGATCGTCTCGCCGTTGATCACAATCGAGATCGTGATTGTCTTTGTTCCAATATCATCTGAGGTAAACTCATATCCATTGTTCAGACTGGAAGTGAAACCATTCTTCTGAAGTTCACTCCAGGAAGACAGAGTCTTCTCATTTCCCTTTTCTGTCTTGACAACGGCACTCACTCCGCTCAGATCCAACTCCTCGCCTAACATATAGGAGGTCTTCGCAGAATCCACATCAATGCTTGCGCTGACAATTGCAGAGTTGTCTGCGACCATCTGAACAACGAGCTTATACAGGCTGTACTTCCAACCACCAGTATACTCTGCACCTGCATTCACTGCATCAAGTTCCATTCTCCACTCACTCGATACCGAATCAAATACACCGGAAACAATCTTCTCGTCGCCATCATAGAGATCTACCGACCTGATCGTCTTTTCAGCGCTCATCTTGTAACGGAATTCGTCCTGATCCAGTTTGATATCCTGCGTGCTCTGGTCGGAGTAAGTTATCTGCATGCGGGTCGGATAGCGATAAACAAGTTTCTCTTTCGCATAAATATATGCCGGAATTGTAATCAGACCGTCCTCATTCTGGAACTTAATCTCGATTGTCTGTCCATTCTGCGGAATCTCAGTTCCATTTGTAGGATTCGTCGTGATTCCATACTCCTCAAACTCATCAAATTTCACATATTTTGTAGTTCCATTCTTCAGATGTACTTTCAGGACGGAATCGCTCAGATCCAGAGTCGTGGTAGTGGACCATGTCTTCGGGCGCGTCTCAAATTCCATGTAGTTGATGTTCTGCTCAATACCATCCCTCTGATACTTTGCAGAACGCTCAAGCGCATTCTCAAGCGCACTCATCTGGCTCTTTGCCGTCTGCGTTGCTCCGCTGACTGCATCGTAACCAGAACCGCTTCGATTCGTCAGCTGCTGTTTCAGATCACTGATATCGCTGAGTCCAACTGCAAAATCAAGAATCTTTATTCCTTTGCGATACTGGTCAACGTTATCCTCCTTATAAAGCACGGACTCTACGGATTCAATCTTGCCATCCTTAATAACTGCCTTGATTGTATCCGGGCCATTCATCTCGTAGTAGAAACTCTCCGTTGCCGTTCCGTACCAGACACCATCTGCCAGTGTATTCTCCAGCACACTTCCAGAACCAACTTCCGCCTCAATCGCCGGATAACCGTCTGCCTCAAGTTTGAGTTTGTAGGTTCCCTCTGCGCCATTCTTAAATACCTTGATCGTCTTGCCTTTTCTCTGGTATTCCAGATCAAAGTTGATCGAACCATCCTCAAGAATCAGTTGCTCAGCCGGAACATTCTTCATCTCTTTTCCATCTACATAGACTGCCGTGATTGCCTTTCGGTACTCATCAACCGTCACTCCGCTGTTTCCAGAAATCACGAGACGATTGTTCGAGAACTTCACGTCTTCTGCCTGAAGCGCACTGTTCACTGCAAAGACTGCCTGAACACTCTGGTATCCCTTGTTTCCTGCCTCTCCATCGCGAATCCTTATGGTATAAGCACCCGGTGTCACCATGCCCTCTTTCAGAGTCAGGATACCGTCTGCGTAGTGATAAGCATTCGCATCGAGTTCCTTGCTTCCAATCATCACGCTGTCAATCTGCGGATCATAATCAGACGGAAGATTCAGCTTGATTGAAACGCTCATATCGGCATCTGCCTGATAGGAAACACTCTCTGCCTCGATACCCTGATTGTCAGCAAGAAGTTTCGGGCAGTAGAGATTTACCGGAATCTCCACAGGCTGATAATCGCTAAGCAGGTAAACAATGCTCTCGATTGTCTGACCTTCCAGCTTAGAATAACGCTCATAGCTGATCTTGTTGCCGTGGGATACCACCCCATCTTTCACTGCAAGTGCAAGTTCATTTGCATTCTTCCAGATATTCTCCAGATGCTCAAGGCCATAAATATCTGCCATCCGGTTGCCGGTCTTCACGAGAACTCCGAGCACGTTTGTGTCGCCCTTGATCTCAGACGGCAGGTTCTCCACATCGATCTTATAATGACCATAACGGCTCTTATCTTTCAGCGTTGCCGTGATTCCGTCCGTGTTAAGCTCCGGTGCATCTGCGCTGTACTGCATCTTGGAAAGCATTCCATCGTAGTACATTGTCTTGTAAGAAGCCGGCTCCTTGGCGGTCAGATCACGACCATTGTTCGTCATGCTGTTCAAAATGCTGAACGTATTTCCCTGACTGCTCACGCCCACCTCTGAGAGAATTCTCGCTCTCACAAAGAGGTCTGCACTGATTCCGACATTCGTCTGAACACCGTTGATCTTGTATCCATTGTCTGTCTCCTCCCCGTAGGAAGCCTCTGTATACAGACCGTACTTTGCGGTTGTCGCAGAACTGATCGCATCGTATCCGCCGTTACGCATCACCGTGTTGTACATATGCTCGCCTGTGCTGATATCCTCGGAGGAAGTCCACGGTCCGGTATAACCGGTTTTCTCTCCTGCATAGAACTCTGCATACGGCACATCTGCAAGACCGTAAATCGTTCCGGTCAGCTTCTGGTCATCCTCTACATAGTAGTAAGCCTTTCCGCTGTAATTTGCACGAATGGTCTTTGCCTTCTTCGTGACATCCTCGCCATTTACAATCAGCGTAGGCGTCTCAAGCGGTACATAGGTTGCATAGTAGTAGGTATGCTCCACTCCGTCCACAACGAACTTCATCACGCTCATGTTCGTGTCTTCCGGCTTCTCTGGCTCCGGCAGAGCATTCTGAACGGCTTTCTTGATTGCATTGGAGGAGAGGGTTGCACCGGAAACCTTATCGACGCTTCCAACTTCGTCTCTCGTTCTTCCGATAAATCTCGAGAGAATTCCGTTGATTGCATTCTTCCAGAACGATTCGTTCATCGAATTACCCGGATCGGTTCCATTGTCCTCTACCTTGATGATCTTGCCGGACTCGGAATCATAGGTTACTTTTACCTTCGCCTCGTATCCGAACGTCTCTACGGTTGCCGATCCCTCAACGACCGTTCCCTCCGGCTTCGGAACTTCGCTTTCGGTCAGAACAAAACTTGCAGTCAGGTCTGCATATTTGCCACTCTTGTCCTTTGCGGTCAGCTTGTAAGTTCCTGCGACTGCGTTTCCGCTCCACACAAGCTCGCCGTTTTCAACCGTAAATCCATCTGCGATGTTTCCGTTCGGATCGGTGATCGTGTACTCTGCCTCATAGTCCTCCGGAATTGCGTCAAGTCCGGTGATCGCCGTCTTTCCAGCGTCAACGGTCGCACCTGCAACGCCAAACTCCGCATGAGCAAACTTGAACGGTACATAGAGCTCATCGTCAAGTGTGATCTCCAAAATTCCATTGCTTGTGTAGTAGGTCAGTCCGGTGATTGTCTTACCCATCATCGACTTGTAATGCTCCGGTGCAAGCGTATTTCCATGTGTCGTCGTCACAACACCTGCGGACCATGCAAGGTTTGTTCTCAGCCAAATGTTCTCAAGATGACGCAGACCGTAGTCCTCCCCCTTATCGGTGTGAAGAACGACACCGTAAACGGTCGTGTCATTGTTGATTGCGGACGGAAGTCCGGTAAAGCTCAGCTGATAGTCACCGTAGTTGCTCTCGGTAGAAAGGGTTGCACTCACACCACTTGAAACGCTCTTCTTCTCGCCCTGAACCTCGCCGAACGAAAGACTTCCATTCTCGTCAATCGTCAGCTCTTTGTAATAATCCGGAGTCTCAGAAAGAACATAGTAGGAGTAATCTGAGTTCTCAAACAATGCATCCTTGCCCTTGTACTCCGTCGTGTTTGTCTGTCCGCGGTTCGTTACCGTGATGCTCACAGAATCGCTATCCGTGATCTGCTTAAATTTGCTCAGATCTGCATTCTTTGCAACCTTAACCGGGAAGATCACACCGCTGATGTCTGTTCCATCGCTGTTTACATGGTAAGAACCACCTACAAGGCTTCCTGTTCTCGTCTTTGTCTTCGTCGCAGAGGAAACACTATCGACCGGCATCTCATTTTCCTCGATCTCCGCCTCGTAGAATGCCTCATACGGAATATTCATCAGCAGGTACTGGTACTCCTCCTGATCCGGGGTATCCGGCTGATCTGGAGTATCTGGTTTGTCTGGCTGATCCGGTTTGTCCGGAGTATCTGGCGTGCTCGGTTTGTCCGGAGTGCTTGGATTCTCATTTGATCCATTGTCGCCGGAATTAGAACCATTATTGCCATTATTCGAGCCATTGTTGTCAGAACCACTATTTGAGCCACCGTTGGAGCTTCCACCTGAACTACTGCCACCACTGGAACTTCCACCGGAACTGCTTCCACCGCCTGAATGACTCGGATTGGCGCTGCTTCCAGAGGAAGAACTCGTCTTTGTGCCGAATCCGAGACCCGGACGATAAACTGCCTGATCTTCCTGCGTCCACTGACCATCTGCATTTGTCGGATAATCATCCGGCGTGCGCCGTCCTGCATACATTGATCCCTGAACGCCCGGCTGATCGGAAGATTCTGCGGAGAAATAGTAGCAGTATCCATCAATCCACTGCCATCCGGTCACCATATGACCCTCCGTTGCCGTTCTTGCGCCATTCTCAAAGAAATACCAGGTATTTTCTGCGGACTTGTACCATCCGGTATGCATCCGTCCCTCAATGCCTTCCTGTGCAGTCTCAAAATAGTACCAAAAACCATCAATCTTCTGCCATCCGGTCACCATTTTTCCATCCGCCGGATTCAGATAATACCATCCGCTCTCGGTCTTTACCCAACCCGTATATGCCTGATGATCGGAATTGTAAAACCTCCATCCACCATCTTCGTTTGCCCAGTTTCCTGTGACAGCCGTCTGTGCATATCCCGGAAATCCGGTCTGTACTGCAACCGCCGTCGAAAGCATCATAAATACCGCCTGCTTTTTCAGTGCTTTTTTCATGTCGCCCTCCTTTGTCTATTGTCCATCCACAGTTTGAAACGTGTCCAAATCCCATTCCCAGTCACGGTTCTCAATTGCTTATCCCTGCGTCGTGATGCAGTCAGATAACTATTAAAATAGCTTAAAATAGCCACTAAGTAGTTAGTTGTATCTAACTGCATTTGTATCTCCCATGTTAGCAATAGCAAACTCTTCTGTCAACGAATACCAATCATGCCTATTCGTCTATTTTTCTCATTAATTTTTTTCATGGCTTTCTTTATCATTTTTCTCTCTTTTTTTACTGATTTTGACTGATTTCTCGCGCTTGACAAGCCAGTTAGCCGATGTTAATATGAACCGTATGATTACAAATCGTATGACTCAAAAGCGGATATTCACCTTCTGAAAAAGTTTGCAATCCCCCACTTATAGAAGAGGGCGACATCCACTTTGAGTGATACGCGAAAGAAACCGAGGATTAATTTTGTGAAAATCATAAGAAAAACACTTACTACAACCTTACTCTGCACTGCCCTTCTCTCATCCGGATGTGCAGGAGATTCCAAAAATCAGACCGCAGACACTTCTGCTGTCTCTGCTTCTGAATCCACCGTATCCGCCTCTGAATCTGCTGATTCCAGCCAGGCAGAAAATCAGACTGTCACAGAAAACGCTTCATCAGATTCTCAAAATTCTCAGGAATCCGACCAGTCTGTTTCAGAAAACAGCAATAATGAAACTCCTGATCCAAAGGCAAATGAGAGCGAGAGCAGTGAACTCTACGCAATGGATACGGTAATGTCCCTGACTGCCTACGGCTCTCACGCCCGCGAGGCACTCGACTCTGCAAGTGCTGAGATTCAGCGCCTCGATAAGCTGTTCTCGATCTCGAGCGAGACCGGCGATATTTACCGTGTAAACAGAGATGGTGAGGGAGATCTCTCCGAGGACACGAGAAGTCTTCTCGCAAGTGCACTCGAGTACGGAAAAGACACCAACGGCATTTTTGACTGCACGATCGAACCGGTCATGGAAGCCTGGGGATTTACCACAAAGAATTACCGCATTCCGTCTGACTCTGAACTTGCGGAACTTCTCTCCCATGTCGATGCCTCAACTGTGACCTTATCCGGCAATCACGTCACGCTTCCCGAAGATGTCAAGCTCGACCTTGGCGGTATCGCAAAGGGCTTCACCTCCGCGCGCGTGATGGAAGTCTTCAAAAACAGCGGTGTGACTTCCGGCATCATCTCCCTCGGTGGAAATGTCCAGACACTCGGAACCAAACCGGACGAAAAGCTCTGGCGCGTCGGCATTCAGGATCCGAATGACTTAAACGCAATGTTTGCCGTCGTGGAAGTCTCCGACGAGGCAGTCATCACCTCCGGCGCTTATCAGCGTTACTTTGAAGAAAATGGAGTTCACTATCACCACATCATCGATCCACGCACCGGCTACCCGGCAGAGAGCGGACTGACTTCCGTGACGATCATCAGCCCGGACGGCACACTCGCAGATGCACTTTCAACCTCTCTCTTCATCATGGGACCGGATGATGCCTCCGCTTTCTGGCAGAATCACCGTGACAAGTTTGAAGCGATCATGATGACAGAAAACGGCGAGGTTCTTGTGACTTCCGGACTTGCAGACCGCTGTAAAGTCACAAATGGCGGAAAGGTTCGGGTGATTTCTTGAGAAAAAAGACAAACCTCCTGATCACCCTCGCCCTTGCCGTTCTCTGCATCGGACTCCTCGGCGCATGGATGGTTCTGCGCCAGAAAGGCAACTCCCAGAACCTTGCGGAAATCGTTTATCAGGGTGAACTGATCCGCACGGTTGACCTCTCTTCGGTTAAGGAGACGGAAACGTTCACTGTCGGCGAACCCGGGGCGCAGAACACGATTCAGATTTCCCCGGACGGCATCGGAGTTATCGAAGCAGACTGTCGCGATCAGATCTGTGTCAAACAGGGCATCCGCTCCCACGGACCGGAACCGATCGTCTGTCTTCCACACAAATTGAGTATCCGTTTCAAAGACTCCACAGAGTCCTCGGACAGATCGGAAGGGACTGATGACAATCAGGCACTGGATGCGGTGACCGGACGATGAGCGGGCGCAGTTCGGCAACGACCCGTCTGACTCAGCTTGCACTCCTGACAACGGTCGCCCTCATCATCTTTGTGATCGAGGCAAACATCCCACCTCTGACCTCCGTTCCCGGAGTGAAAATGGGACTTGCCAATATCGTCACCCTCTCTGTTTTTTACCTGTATGGACGAAAAGATGCCCTGATGGTTCTTCTCACCCGCGTCGTACTCGGTGCTTTTGCAAGCGGTCAGATCATGACGCTTCCATACAGCTTAAGCGGAGGTCTTCTCTGCTTTCTAATCTGCGCCCTGCTCTTCCCGCTGTTTCCATTAAAACGGCTCTGGCTTCTGAGCGTAATCGGAGCAATTTTCCACAACATCGGGCAGATCAGTGTTGCCATTGCGATCACCGGAACCCCGGAGATTCTCTGGTACCTCCCGATTCTGATGGTCTCCGGCATTATCAGCGGATTTTTCACAGGTCACTGTGCGCAGTACCTTCTCACACATATGAAAAAGCTGGGACGAGGCGGACGTTTTTAAACGTCTTCTTCTCCCAGCTTTTTTACTATTTTATACTTATAAAAATCTGCGCCCTGTCACAACAGCGCACTCTTTTGTCTTATTTCTCCTGATCTGCAAACAGCACACTCTCCGCAATGCGAGCTGCATCTCGAATACAATCCGGGCAGGCACGCAGAACTTTCCCGGTATCCACACCCTTGAGTTCCCGGCACTGAGTCGCTCCGTTCTGATTCTTGAATTCCTCCACAATCTGACGGGACAATTTATAGGAAGCACCCTTGCTGTTCGGCTTCTCAAGATTGCCTGTGCTGTTCTTCATTCCGGCAAGCACACAAGCGCCTGTAATTGCGCCGCAGGTTCCTTCCATACCGCCCATTCCAAGTCCAAGAGCTTCCGTCATCTTGAACATCGTCTCCTCATCGACTCCTACCAGATCACAGTAGGTACATGCAACTGCCTGTGCACAGTTATATCCCTTATCATGACGACCAATCGTTTCTTCAACCCGTGTTTTCATTTTCTCGTCTCCTTGTTTGAATCTGTTTTTATCCTATCCAAAAATTTCTTTCAAGATAGAACTCTTTGTTCCAGTATAACGCAACTTTCGTTCTCTGTCATGTCAATCTTTCTCCAAGCATCTATTCCGCGATTACACGCCATTTCAAATTCTGCTGTAATGCCCCCTTTACGATTTCAGTGTTCCCCTTTCGCCCGCCCCATTTCCTGTGCTATAATCATGATATAAACTAAACCTAAAATAACCTCAAAATCCAAAGTAAAAAAGTAAAATTATATTTTTAAATACATCCATAAAACAACAATACAGAGACTTGAAACAACTAAAACAAAGGAGACCTCACATGCAAACCTTGAAAAAAACACAACCTGGCGGAAGCTCCACCAGCACCTCCTCGACACAAAAAACAACCAATCAGATCACCGAGGGCGTGATCTGGGAACAACTCCTTCTCTTCTTTTTCCCGATCCTGATGGGAACCTTTTTTCAACAACTCTACAACACAGCTGACGCGATGATCGTCGGTCGGTTTGTCGGAAAAGAAGCTCTGTCAGCCGTCAGCGGATCTGCCGGTATGCTGACCCAGATGATCGTCGGCTTCTTCGTCGGTCTTTCCGCCGGATGTGGAGTTATCATCTCCCAATATTACGGTGCAAAACGCCCTGAGATGGTCGGTTACGCCGTCCACACCTCGGTCGCATTCAGCCTGCTCTCCGGTGCCTTTATTATGATCATCGGAATTATTCTCGCACCGCGGATGCTTGGTGCAATGAGCACACCGGAGGATATCATGGATCTCTCAATTTTATACCTGAGAATCTATTTTCTCGGCATGATCCCCAACCTGCTGTACAACACGGGATCGTCAATTCTGCGCGCAGTTGGAGACTCCCGCCGACCGCTGTATTTCCTGATTGTCAGCTGTATGACGAACATCGTGCTTGACCTGCTCTTTGTCGTCATTCTCCGACTTGGAGTCCGCGGAGCCGGAATCGCAACGGTCTGCTCCCAGATTCTCAGTGCCCTCCTCGTCCTCTCGTGTCTCTGCCGAAGCTCAGATATGTACCGCGTCCATCTTACCCGGATCGGCATTGACACGCGGATGCTCAGGCGCATGATCCGCATCGGTCTCCCCGCCGGACTCCAATCCGTGATGTACGGTCTGTCAAACGTCATCATTCAGGCAGGCATCAATTCGCTCGGTACAAACACCGTCGCCTCCTGGGCTGCCTACGGAAAGATCGACTCGATTTTCTGGATGATCATCAACTCTTTCGGAATCGCAATCACGACATTCGTCGGTCAGAATTACGGTGCAGGCAAACATGAACGCATTCACCGCGGAGTGCGCGTCTGCATGGGAATGACAATCATTTCCTCCATCATGATCTCTGCCCTCGTGTACTTCCTTGGAATTTACGCTTACGCACTCTTCACAACCGATCAGGAGGTTATCGAGATCGGAATTCGCATGATGCGCTATCTCTCCCCGTTCTATACGACTTACGTCGCGATTGAGATCCTCTCCGGTGCCCTGCGCGGTGTCGGCGACAGTTTCATCCCTATGGTTCTGTGCGCCTTCGGAGTCTGCGT
The DNA here is from genome assembly GCF_983179755.1 of Brotaphodocola sp. Taxonomy (NCBI): domain Bacteria; kingdom Bacillati; phylum Bacillota; class Clostridia; order Lachnospirales; family Lachnospiraceae; genus Brotaphodocola; species Brotaphodocola sp. Next base: position 70,272 of record NZ_CFAHBC010000008.1, read on the forward strand.
CCTGCGCGTCTTCTGGATCATTGCAATCGTCCCGATTCACCGGAATATGTACACCATCATGTTCAGCTATCCGCTGACCTGGGTGTGCACCACGATCCTGTTTTTGATCTATTATCTGGTGTTCAGCCCTCTCGGACGCAGAGAAAAACAGAGAGCACACGTTTCCTAGATATTTGTTTTAGATGCTTGCTTCAGATATTTATTTATCCGATACTTGTTTATCAAATACCTGCTTTTGTATATTCGATACAGGAACGAGAGATTTGCGAAAATTGTCGGCTTTTTTCGCTTTTCATTGCATTTTCATTTTCTGCATATTATAATGAAACACAAGCGCGACACTTTTCGCGAAAATGTATCGGAAGACGAGGAGAAAATTATGGCATTCGAATTCATCAACAAACTGCCGACTCCGGCAGAAATCAAAGAGCAGTTCCCGTTACCGGCGTCCTGCATTGCCACCAAGGCACAGCGCGATGAGGAAGTAAAAAATATCATTGCAGGAAAAAGCGACAAGTTTCTTGTCATTATCGGACCGTGTTCCGCTGACAACGAGGAATCTGTGCTCGACTACACCAACCGTCTTGTGAAAGTTCAGGAAGCAACCAAGGACAAACTGCTGATTGTTCCGCGCGTTTACACCAACAAGCCCAGAACCACCGGTGAGGGCTACAAGGGCATGCTTCATCAGCCAGACCCGGAGAAGCGCCCGAGCATGGCTGACGGTCTTCATGCAATCCGTCACCTTCACATGCGTGTCCTGAAAGAGACCGGATTCTCCACCGCAGATGAGATGCTCTACCCGGATAACGTTTCCTACCTCGACGACATCATGTCCTACATCGCAGTGGGCGCACGTTCCGTTGAGAACCAGCAGCATCGTCTTGTTTCCAGTGGCTGCCACGTTCCGGTAGGAATGAAGAACCCGACAAGTGGAGACCTCTCCGTTATGCTCAACTCCGTTCAGGCAGCTCAGCACGGTCACGAGTTCATCATGCGCGACTGGGAAGTAAAGACCGACGGAAACCCATGGACTCACACAATCCTGCGCGGTGCTGTCAACAAGCATGGTCAGTGCCTGCCAAACTACCACTATGAGGATCTGATTCTTCTGCACAAGCTCTACATGGAGCGTAACTTACAGAATCCGGCATGCATCGTCGATGCCAACCACTCCAACTCCAACAAGCAGTACAAGGAACAGATCAGAATCGTCAAAGAAGTTATGCACAGCCGTCGTCACTCCGAGGATCTGGCAAACTTCGTAAAGGGCGTTATGATCGAGAGCTACATCGAGCCGGGCAACCAGAAGATTGGTGAGCACTGCTACGGCAAGTCCATCACCGACCCGTGCTTAGGTTGGGATGATTCTGAGCGTCTGCTGTACGAGATCGCTGAGACCGTATAATAAGTCCAATTATTCAGTTGATTACTCGATTATTAATTGCTTCAACCGATCAGCCTCCAGGTAATTCTGACTGATCCATTCACAACGCAATAAGATTAAAAAAATGGTCATGGGAAATACGAAATTTTCGCTCCCATGACCATTTTTATGGAACTATTTTTTATGATTCGATTCTGATTTCATTGCTTTTTATGACTGTGGTTCTGATTTCATCATTCGCAATCAATCTTTTTATTTTACTCTCAACATCCTGATTTTTAATTCTTCAACTGCTCAAGAGGATCTTTTCCAGAGATTCCCGGCTCCGTCATCGTGAACGGATCGAGAACTGTCTTCAACTGATCTTCATCCATGAGTCCCCTCTCAAGAATCAGTTTCTTGACCGACTGGTTCGTTCTCAGCGCCTCTTTTGCGATATTGGCTGCCGTCTCATATCCCACATACGGGCAGATTGCCGTGATAATTCCAATGCTGTTTTCCACCATCTCCTTGCAGTGCTCCCGGTTTGCCGTGATTCCCACAATGCAGTTGTCCACAAGCGTTCTAACTGCGGATGTCAGCGTCTCAATCGACTGGAACAGGTTATAAAAAATGATCGGCTCAAATGCGTTCAACTCGAGCTGTCCTGCCTCCGCTGCCATCGTGATTGTCATATCATTTCCGATAATGTTAAATGCAACCTGGTTTACAACTTCTGGGATAACCGGATTGATCTTTCCCGGCATGATTGACGATCCATTCTGTCTTGCCGGCAAGTTAATCTCTCCAAATCCGGTGCGCGGACCGGACGACATCAGGCGCAGATCGTTGCACATCTTCGAGAGGTTGACTGCACAGTTCTTCACGATTCCGGACACCGATGCATAGCTGTCAAGATTCTGGGTCGCATCAATCATATCATAGGACTGCACGAGATCCTCTCCGGTCAGTGCCGACATATTTTTTACGACACGGCGATAATACTGCACATCTGCGTTGAGTCCGGTTCCGATTGCCGTACCGCCAAGATTCAGGCAACGGATCTCTTCTTTCGCATTCTCAAACCGTCGGATGTCTCTCTTGATTGCGGATGCATATGCGTGAAACTCCTGACCGAGACGGATCGGAACGGCATCCTGAAGCTGAGTTCTTCCCATCTTAATCACTGAGTCAAATTCCTTGGATTTCGCCGTCAGTGCCTCATCAAGACGCTTGAGCTGTTCCTGTGCATTCGTGATCAGCTTGAGCGCTGCCATCTTTCCACAGGACGGGAAGACATCGTTCGTCGACTGACCGAAGTTGACATGATCATTCGGATTGACGATCGAATAATCGCCCTTCTTTCCACCGAGAATCTCAATCGCTCTGTTTGCAATCACCTCATTCGCATTCATATTCAGGGAAGTTCCCGCACCGCCCTGAATCGGATCTACGATAAACTGATCATGCAGTTTTCCCGCAATGATTTCATCACATGCCTGCACAATCGCATTTGCGCGTTTCTTGTCCAGCTCCCCGACCTCAAAATTTGTGATCGCTGCCGCCTTCTTGATCTGCGCCACACTGTTGATCAGTTCCGGATGCATTTTAAGTCCCGTAATTGAAAAGTTTTCATGGGCGCGGAGCGTCTGCACGCCATAATACGCATCCTCCGGAACTTCCTTTTCTCCAATCGAATCATGCTCCAATCTATATTTGATCTGCTCGTCTTTCATCTTATGTCTCTCCCTTATCTCTCTTCTTGTCTGTCTTCTTTAATTTCCTTTTTAATCTTCTTTTTAATTTCTTTTTTAATTTCTTCTCTGTCTTTTTTCTATCTGACCAGAGATCCCCATTTTATCTCTGCCCTTGACATCAGTATAAAATCTGCTTACAATATTTTCAAATACTTATAACAGGATAATTTATATAGATATTTGTCTATAATACATTCATCTATAAAATTTGTACATCATGGATATTGGGAGACTTTTATGACTTTTCTTGGAATGCGATACGTTTACGAAGTATACAAAGAAATGAATTTTTCAAAAGCGGCACGAAACCTTTATATCAGCCAACCCTCACTGAGCGCGGCTGTCAAAAAAGAAGAAAAACAGATCGGATTTCCGATCTTTGACCGGAGTTGCAATCCGATCCAGCTGACTGAACTCGGTCGGGAATACATCCGCGCAGTCGAGACAATTATGGATGTGGAAAACGGATTTCAAAATTATATCAATGACATGCAGGAATTAAAGAGCGGTTCTCTCTCAATCGGAGGTACAAATCTCTTTGCCTCCTATGTACTTCCGCCGATTCTGTCCCGATTTACCGAGAAATTTCCGGCGATTCACATTGATCTCGTTGAGGCATCTACCGCGGAGCTGACAGAGAAACTCTATACCGGAACGCTTGATCTGCTGATCGACAATCAGGCACTCGATGCCTCCGTCTACGGAAGTGAATTTTTCTGTGAGGAGCATCTGCTTCTCGCCGTTCCCGCCCGTTTCCCACAAAACGAGCATGTCCGCAATTATGCTCTGACCGCCTCGGATATTCGGGAAAATCGCCATTTGAGTTCCCGGATTCCTCCGGTTCCGCTGAAGACGTTTGAGGATGCCCCGTTTCTCCTTCTAAAGAGCGGAAATGACACCCGCACCCGCGCCGAAAAAATCTGCTTAAACAGCGGTCATTTCATCCCGAAAATCAAGCTGGAGGCCGAACAGCAGATCACTGCCTACAACCTCTCCCGCTACGGGATGGGTGTCTCCTTCTGTGGTGACATTCTGATCCGCCATGTACCAGAAGAGGAGTCTCTTCTTTTCTACAAACTCGACAATCAGAATGCTTCCCGTGACGTCTATTTCTATTACCGCCGAAACCGCTACCAGCCACTTGCCGTTCGGGAATTCCTGAAAATCGTCCCGCAGACAGAGCAGAAATAAACCTGTGATGAACCATGCGGATTTATTTTTAACTAACAAAGCGGGTTTCATATGCTCAGGGAACACTTAACATATAATCATATAGTTTATATAACTATATATGTCATAGATAAATGACTATATCTTGTCCCTGTATGGAAATTAACAAAAGTAACCGCTACTTGCCATGGCGGTTATTTTTGTGCAAAAATTTATCGATGCAACGAACAATATATTCAGCGATAACACCATTTCTTTATTATGGTACAGCAAAAAGTCGGGATAAAATCCACACAATAGATTTTATCCCGACTTTTTTAACATAAAAACAGAAACTCAAAGAACTGTTTCACTCATTCTATAATTTCACTCAAACCTCTGCACGCTTTACGCCAGATACTTCTTCAGAGTTGCACGAACTGCACCAGTTCCTGCGATCTCCTCTTTGAACATCTCCTCAATCTTCTCACCGATTCCAGCCTCATACAGATCAATTCCAAAGATGTTTGCGTTGGAGAGGATTGCCTTCAGCTGACCGGTATAGGTCTCCGGCTTTCCTACCTCGATGCCTGCCAGCTCTGCGGTCAGATCTCCTGCCATCGGATCTGCGGACAGCTCAAACTTCTCGCCATCATCCTGAACACCGAGCAGGTAACGGCACCAACCAGCAATTGCTAACGGGATTGCAGTCAGCTTCTTTGCATCGCCGTATTTTGCAACATAGGACTTGATTGTCTCGCCGTAACGGATGCCTACCTTCTGGGAGGTATCGGTTGCGATACGCTGTGGCGTATCCGGCATGAACGGGTTCGGGATACGGATATTGATAACCTCATCAACGAAATCCTTCGGGGATAGGATACCCGGGTCTGTTACAACCGGCATTCCCTCAACCGGTCCGATCTCATGAACAAGACGGTTCAGCTCTGCATCCTTCATCTCATCTGCGATCAGGGTATAGCCAAGTACACAGCCGTATACTGCCAGAGCGGTGTGAAGCGGATTTAAGCAGGTCGTTACCTTCATGCGCTCTACCTTGTTTACAGTATCGCGATCGGTCATGTATACGCCAGCCTTCTCCAGTGCCGGACGACCGTTCGGGAACTTATCCTCAATGACAAGGTACTGCGGTCCCTCTGCGTTTACAAACGGAGCGATGTAGGTGCGCTTGGAGGTGATCACCGGGTCCATATCCTCGATGCCGGCCTTCTTGAGCTCCTCACATACAGACTCAGCCGGACGCGGGGTGATCTTGTCGATCATGCTCCACGGGAATGCAACCTGCTTCTCATCGGACAGATATGCTACGAAACCTGCATCGACAAAGCCCTTCTTCTCCCACTCGTTTGCCATCGTCAGAATCGAGCTCATCAGCTTCTCACCGTTGTGAGAGCAGTTATCCATCGATACGACTGCTAACGGATACTTTCCTGCCTTGTAACGCTCAAACAGCAGGGCACATACAACTGCCATTGCAGAGCCCGGCTTCTGCGGACCGTTGTCAATATCAGCCTGAATGAACGGGAAGTACTGACCTTCTGCATTCTTCAGCGCATAACCCTTCTCTGTGATTGTGAAGGAAATCATCTGAAGAACCGGGTTTACAAAAATCTCTTTCAGGCGATTCCACTCAGCCTCGTCAGAAGCCTGTGCCTTGATTGCCTCAGTCAGAGAACCGATCACCTGTTTGTCGGTAGAACCGTCTGCCTTCAACGTAACACCGAGAACCAGGTTGTCATATGGACGATAAATCTTGTCAATCACGTCAAAGTCAAAGGTCTCCACGCAGGTAATTCCCTTGTTCATCTCGCCCTCGGAGATCAGCTTGTCAGCCAGTCCGCCAATGAAGATACGGAAAATATTTCCTGCTCCAAAATGTACCCATACTGGCGCTTTCTTTGTCTCTTCTGCAACAGATGCTACATCATAGGATGGGAGTGCCACACCGACTGCTTCCCAACTGCTCTTCTCTTTTAATCCTTCCAGTGTCAGTTTCATTTCTTACTTCTCCTCTAAATAGAATACTCGAAACCTGTTTGAAATTTATTTAAAACCTATTTGTTTGAAACCCATTTCAAAACTATTTGAAAAACTGCGGATATTTTGCCCGCACATCTGTCTCATCAACCTGATAACGACTCAGATGCTTTTCCATCCACTTTTTCGCTTCCTCCGGATGATTCTCCCGAATCTCCTTTAAGATCTGGCGATGATCCTCAATCCAGTGCTGTTCCTTCACAGAGGCAACTGCCATACTGCGCACACGGTCAAAATGAACCGTCATGCTCTGCATCATCTCGTATGCCTGCATCCGCCCTGCAATCTGAAACAGCATCCGGTGAAACTCATTGTCAAGCTCAAGAAGTTTCTCCTCGCCGTTGTGCTCATGATAAAAATCCTGAAGATCCATATTTTCCTGAAGTGCTTTCATGTCATCCGGAGTCGCTTTCTGGCAGACAAGCGGTACCACCGCCGTCTCCAGCACGCTCCGGATAAACTGCGCCTCCTCAACGAGATTGTAATCGATCAGCGCCACGATGCTTCCCCTCTGCGGATAGATCTCCACGATCTTGACCTTCGCCAGCTCGAGGAGTGCCTCGCGGACCGGAGTCCGGGAAAGGTTCATCTCTGTCGCGAGTTCCCTGTCACTGATCACAGATCCCGGCTCCAATTCCAGACTGATGATGCCATCACGAATGACTCGCATCGCATAATCTCTTCCATTTTCCCTTGGATGGCGGTCTGCAATCTTCATACCGAACTCCCCCTTTTCCTGATAGCAGTCTGCGTTTGTTTTTCTCTATTACTTATTACTTGTCGCCGTTTTTGCTCATCTTGTCAATGGCTTCCCACAGACCATTCAGATAAGTTGCTCCAAGTGCACGGTCATACAGACCATATCCCGGACGACCAACCTCATCCCAGATCATTCTTCCGTGGTCTGGACGAATGTAGGTATCCGGGCAGGTGTCATAGATTGCCTTCATGATTGCAAACATATCCAGATCGCCGTCGGAAGACAGGTGGCTTGCCTCACGGAACTTGTGGTAGCCAAGGTATTTTACGTTGCGGACATGCATGGCATTGATGCGGTTCTTCTCACCGAAGTGACGGATGATTGCCGGAATATCGTTGTCCGGGTTAGAACCTAAAGAACCGGTGCACAGGCACAGTCCATTTGCCGGAGACTCATGAAGAGCACAGATCTTGTCGTAGTCCTCCTGGCTGTGTGCGATACGCGGAAGACCAAAGATCGGCCATGCCGGATCATCCGGATGACAAGCCATCTTCACGCCAACTTCCTCACATACCGGGATGATCGCATCCAGGAAATACTTGTAGTTTGCACGCAGATCGTCCGGAGTGATGCTCTCATACTGCTTTAAGGTCTTCTCAAGCTCAGCCAGACGCTCCGGCTCCCAGCCCGGAAGAGTAAAGCCGTTGCTGTCCTCAGCGGTCTTCTTTACCAGATCAAGCGGAGTCATCTCTCCAAGCTCTTTCTCATCGAAGTACAGGCTGTTAGAACCATCCTCCGGAATCAGGCGAGCCAGATCGGTACGAAGCCAGTCAAATACCGGCATGAAGTTGTATACAATAACCTTTACGCCATACTTTGCCAGATTGCGGATCGTGGTGATGTAGTTTGCGATGTACTCGTCACGGGTCGGCAGTCCCATCTTGATGTCCTCATGGACATTCACACTCTCGATAACCTCACACTCAAGACCAGCCTCATGAACGTACTCCATGTACGGCTTGATCTCCTCCTCGGTCCAAACCTCACCTGCTGCCTTGTAGTCAAGCAGTCCCATCAGACCGCTCATTCCCGGGATCTGTTTGATCTGCTTTAAAGAGATCGGGTCATTGCCTTCTCCATACCAGCGAAATGTCATCTTCATTGTTCATTTCCTCCTTACACATTCTTATAGATTTCTTTGTTGTTTGTTGCATATCCTGTATTGCGTGGTACATGTTTCTTGTTTTGTTCGTTTATGTGTGTCTTTTCTTTTGTTAGCCCTATTATACTATGGTTTTCGGCATTGGTCAACTAATATATTAGTATTTATTTTGTATTTATGACGAATATTTTTTCTATTTTCATTGTTGTTTTCTACACTTTGCGATATGATGGGAAAGAAATGAAAAACGCAAGTCAAATTTGGGCATCGTTTGTGTCATACATAAACTGTCATTTGAGTTGCAGACTCCAATTTCAGAGATTTAAAGATTTCAAAATTTTCAGAAGAAAGGACTTTTTATTATGAACAAAAACACTTCCACCCCGGATCAATCCGAAGAAATCATCACAATCCCCTGTCGCGTCGGACCGACGATGTTTCGCGACTTTGCAATGTTTGACACCCTGATCCGCCAGAAACGGCTCCGCTCACCGATCATCTTTTTCTGTATCATGGGATTTTTTGCTCTGATCTGCTACGTCTTTCGTGCTCACGCCGATCAGGCGGTTCTCATGGGAAATGTCCTTCTTGGCATCGGCATTCTGCTCCCCGTCGGATACCTGCTCAACTTCTATCTCTCTGTGCGGGCACAGGCAAAAAAACTGAAACTCGACCCGCCTCGCCTCGTCTACACACTGAATTTCACCCGTGCAGAGGACGGCATCACAGTGACCTCCCCAAACACTTCCGAGGGCACACTCCGCTTGAACTGGAGCAACCTCTCAGGCGCATGGCGGGTAAAAGGAGCGATCTATTTTTATTCCTCCGAGCGTCAGGCATTTCTGCTCCCGGACGGTCAGGCAACTGTGTCGGCGGATGCACTCTGGGAGTTTTTGAGTGAAAACCTTCCGACCGAAAAACTCCACGATCGGAGACATTCTTAAGATATTTATATAACCAATAATCATTTTTTCTCATGTTTTTCGATCCTGTATTCTGTACACACATTTTAAAAAATGCTATAATGGGCGCAGATATTTGTTTTATGTGCTCGCGAAATCTCTTTGTTCCTGCTTTTAAGGCAAGTGCAAGAGAGATTTCGCAAGTACATTTTCTACAAGGAGGAGAAACATTATGAAAAAATACGCACCATTTCTTTTGGCATTGGCAACAGGAGCAGTCCTTGCCGGATGTTCCGGTCAGAAGACTGCTGAGACGACCGCACCTTCCGAGGCAGTAGAATCCAGCGCAGCATCTGCTTCCGAGACTTCTGAGTCCGCAGAATCTGCCTCTGAGTCCGAATCTCAGGAATCCGCAGAAACGACCGACAGCGCAGACGGTATTGTCCGCGTCGGCTCTTTGAAAGGACCGACCTCTATGGGTCTTGTTCATCTGATGGATGAGAATGAGAACGGAGAAGCAGGCAGAAATTACGAGTTCACAATGGTCACCGCAGCCGATGAGCTTCTCGGCAAGATTGCTTCCGGCGATCTCGACATCGCCCTGATTCCGGCAAACACCGCAAGCGTTCTCTATAACAAGACAAAGGGCGGTATCTCCGTCATTGACATCAATACCCTCGGTGTCCTCGACGTCGTTGCTTCCGACGATTCGATCCAGTCAATCGCGGACTTAAAGGGCAAGACGATCTACATGACCGGAAAGGGAACGACCCCGGACTACGTTTTTCATTACCTGCTGAGCGCAAATGGACTCAGCGACAGCGATGTCACCCTCGAATTCAAGTCTGAGCCTGCTGAGGTTTCCGCTGTTCTGAAAGAGAATGCAGACGCAATAGGCGTCCTTCCTCAGCCGTTTGTCACCGCAACCTGTATGCAGAATGAGGCCTTAAAGATCGTTCTCGATCTGACGGAGCAGTGGCAGAATGTCCAAGGTGAAAACGGAAGCCAGCTCGTAACCGGTGTCACCGTTGTCCGCACCCCGTTCCTCGAGGAGCATCCGGAAGAGGTTGAAACTTTCTTAAATGATCACAGCGCTTCCGCTGCATTTGCAAATGAGAATCCGGATGAGACCGCAGATCTGATCGTAAATGCAGGCATCATCGAGAAAGCACCGGTCGCACAGAAAGCACTTCCGTTCTGCAACATCACCTGTCTCACCGGCGAGGAGATGAAAACTGCACTGAGCGGTTATCTTCAGGTTCTGTATGATCAGGACCCGACTTCCGTAGGTGGAGCACTTCCGGCAGATGATTTTTACTATCTGTCCAAGCAGAACTAAAACAAACCAAACGGTCGCAGAGCCGTAGACAATCACAGAAAAAATTTCAAACAAAAGGAGCGGTTTTCATGCATCACCGGTTATCTCTGAGAACTTTGGCGATTGTGCTCGCGTGGCTTGCCATCTGGCAGATCACAGCAGCCATCGTCGCAAACGACATTCTTCTTGCGGGGCCGGCGGACGTGATCCGCTCCCTTTTTATGCAAATTTTCACCTCGGACTTCTGGCTTTCGATCGCGATGTCCTTCTCAAAAATCATGGGCGGATTTCTGCTCGCCTTTTTTACGGGAATCTTGCTCGGAAGTCTCTCCTTCCGCTTCCCGCTTCTTGGCGAGATCCTCGGTCCCCCGCTCTTACTGATGAAATCCGTGCCGGTTGCATCATTTGTGATTCTTGCACTGATCTGGGCGGGCTCGGAAAATCTTTCGATTTTTATCTCCTTTTTTGTTGTGTTTCCGATCATTTATGTCAATACACGCTCCGGTCTTGCAAGTACCGATCCAAAACTGCTTGAGATGGCGAAGGTCTTTCACCTCTCTCTCCCGAACCGCATCCGTTTTCTCTACCTTCCGGCACTCTTCCCATATCTTTCAAATGGTTGCCGGATTGCACTTGGAATGGGCTGGAAATCCGGAATTGCAGGAGAAGTCATCGGAGTTCCCTCCCACACCGTCGGCGAGCACCTCTACATGTCAAAGATTTATCTGGCAACTGCAGATCTCTTTGCATGGACGCTGATGATCATCCTGATCTCTCTCCTGACCGAACGGATTTTTTTAGGGATCCTGGGTCTTACGGAAAAAATCAATCGGCACTGTCACCATCGCAGTCTCCACGAGCTTCACAAACCTCATGGGCTTCATGATTTTCGCAGGGTTCACAATCTTCATGATCTCCACAAACTCACTGCCCGCAGATTCACAGCTTCTGCAATATCTGCAATCCAAAACGACTTATTTCAAAATGACTCATTCCAAAACGAGGCATTTTCTCTTGAGATTCAGAATCTCTGCAAATCCTTCGGGGATCAGACGATTCTCTCAAATCTTTCGCTGAATCTCCGATCGGGAAATATTTTCTGTCTCATGGCTCCATCGGGAAGTGGAAAAACAACTCTGTTTCGGATTCTTCTCGGTCTTGACTCTGCTGACAGTGGAAATGTGAACCTGCACACACAAATCACAGATACACAAACCTTGGATATGCAAACAATAGGCACACAAATCCCAGGCATACCAATAAAAGCCTCAGACACACAGCTTGAAACAAGAAAAACACGATCCCATTCCGATGCTCTGCCCCGCTTCTCCGCTGTCTTTCAGGAAGATCGACTCTGCGAGGAATTTTGTGCTCTCGACAACGTGATGCTTGTCTCCCACAACACCTTTTCCTATCAGAACGCGTATACGGCGCTCTGTGCCCTTCTTCCGCCAGAAGCAATACTTCGCCCCATCTCGACACTAAGTGGCGGTCAGAAACGGCGTGTTGCGCTCTGTCGGGCACTTCTCGCCCCGTCGTCGATTCTTTTAATGGACGAGCCATTCACCGGACTCGATGAAAAGACCCGATTGGAAGTAATCGAATTTCTGAAACCTTTTGCAAAACAAAAAGTGCTCCTGATCTCCACCCATCAGGCAGAAGATGCAGAAGCACTCGGCGCAACTGTGATTCATTTATAATTATTTATACGAACCGATTTTTAATTTTTTTCGGGAATTTTTGGGGGATTTCCAGAGATTCCTAAAGATTTCAAGGTTTTTAAGCAGGAAACTCCTGCGAAAAACAACGGTTTTTCAAGGTTTTTCGGGAATTTTGAAATTTTTTTAATTTTTTTAATTTTTTTGCTTGACGAAAGGCGAAATCCATGATAGTATATAGGAGTTCGATTCGAGAGCACAAAACAAAAGCTCAGAAACGAAGAGAAATCGAGGCGTGGCTCAGTTTGGTAGAGCGCTGCGTTCGGGACGCAGAGGTCGCAAGTTCAAATCTTGTCGCCTCGACTTCGGCCTCATGGTCAAGCGGTTAAGACGACGCCCTCTCACGGCGTAAACTCGGGTTCGATTCCCGATGAGGTCATCAAAGTGAGAAAAGCTGGTACAGAGTTCTGTATCAGCTTTTTTGTTATCTAAACATCCTCTAACTGAATCTCTAAATCCCTCAGGTCTTACAACGAACTATAACGCATCTCCTTCACACAAAATATCTCATGCCATGCATAGCCATACATCATAGCCATACATAAAGGAAGCAACATTCAAGTCGACGCTCGCGGAGACTTAAACCTATAAAGAGAAAAAGAGCACAGGAAAGTTGATTCCTGTACTCTCTCATTCTCCATATGGCATCAATCATACTATACTATCTTTCATTATTTAGCTGGGCCAGCGGGATTCGAACCCGCGAGTGCAGGAGTCAAAGTCCTGTGCCTTACCGCTTGGCGATAGCCCAATAATCATATCATTTTTACCATAGGAGGTAATTATACCTTATAATCAAGGAATTTGCAACACAAAATGCAACTCGACTTCTGAAAATCCTTGATTTTAAGCCATTTTTTCAATGCGGGCGACAGGACTTGAACCTGCACGGTTACCCGCCAGCTCCTAAGGCTGGTGCGTCTGCCATTCCGCCACGCCCGCTTTCACAATTTCCTATCATACAAAAAAAATCCCGTGAAGGGATTTCTCAGGGTGGATAAAGGGATTCGAACCCTTGGCCTCCAGAGCCACAATCTGGCGCGCTAACCAACTGCGCTATACCCACCATATATCATTTTTCCATACCTTTCGGTATGTAATGAGCCTGAAGGGATTCGAACCCCCGACCCACGGCTTAGAAGGCCGTTGCTCTATCCAGCTGAGCTACAGACTCATTCTCGAAAAACAAAAGTTTTTCGGAAGCGGGCGATGGGAATCGAACCCACGTATCCAGCTTGGAAGGCTGGTGTTCTA
>NZ_CFAHBC010000009.1:0-83011 GCF_983179755.1 Brotaphodocola sp.
CTTGCGAGATATATCACTCATATCGCTCAAAAGTCCTCTTTCGATATTGAAAAATATCTTTCATATCTTTCTTTTTCAAAAGATTTTTTGATAATATGAAGTAATATGGTCTGATTTTGGGTAAGCTTCGCCATTCCGCTATTGCTGACGCCAATACCAGACTGTTTTTGATAATAAACCACCATCTATCTCAAAGACAATTTTTTTATCAGAATATCTCTATTCTGATTTTTTACTCTTCTCTCTGGGATAGTCCTGTGTATATCCAATGTGACAACCAGATCATTGAAACGCGACAAAGCGACGATTTCAATAAATTCCAGTATTTTTCTTTTGTTTGAATCTTTTGATCCTGTTTGATTGATTCATTTTGCATGCCGGAAAATACATCTAAACACTTCTTAAATCTTCTTTTATGCAAAAAAAATCTGCACCGCTTTACTATCTTGTCCTTTGAAACGTTGCAGATCGTGTGGCTGTCGCACTCTCCTTCTGAGAGTCGCCAGTTATCTGAATATGAGACCATCAGAATTGCTTCTTTCGGTGCTGTTTGAACCAGATAATCTGCGATTTTACGCCCGTCCATGATGTCTTTGCCACATTTTTCCGTTTGTTTCTTGCAGATAATGGAAAATAGTAAGTAAACTCATTTCAATAAGAAAATTCTCTGAAATTAGTGCCTACGGTCGTGTATAGTATATATCCCTGTTTGAGGAAAAGCAAGTATTTTTTGAGATTATGGATTTCTTTTGTTTTTATTAAACCAAGATTGTCCAGAAAATAGGGATAAAAAAATCATTGTGCATAAAGTGCATAAGGCAGAAGGGGAATTGTTTCTCCTTCTGCCTTATGAAATGGTTAGAATTACATAATGATGAATAATTGTCTTTATTTCTTGATTTTACTCGATTCCCGTTACGGTGTAATCTTTGTCTTCTACGGTCTTCTTGAGCACGTCATCGCTCACCTCTGCGGTCAGAGTAACCACTGCGGTTCCCTTCTCATGGCTAACTTCTGCGCTTGCTACCTCCGGCAGTGCCTCGAGTGCCTTCTTGACCGTTGCCTCGCAGTGTCCGCACATCATACCCTCAATCTTGATTGTCTTTGTCATGTTCGACTCCTCCTTGTTTGTTTTAGCAGTTGCAGTTCCGTTACCGGACTTGCCTGCCATTTTGTTTTCCATTTCGGATTTCTCCGTCTGGAATTTATGATTCTCCTGCCCGGACACTCCATCCGCACCGGCTGCGACATGCTTACCTGTCGTCTTCCGTTTTTTGTCCCGGCTGGCATCATACATCTTAAACAGGTTCAGTCTCAGCGCATTTGTGACCACGCAGAAACTGGACAGACTCATTGCTGCTGCTCCGAACATCGGATTCAGCTTTATGTGGAACAGCGGATACCAGACACCCGCTGCCAACGGAATGCCGATCACGTTGTAGAAGAATGCCCAGAACAGGTTCTCGTGAATGTTCCGCAGTGTCGCACGGCTCAGACGAATCGCTGCCGGTACATCGCTTAAACGGCTCTTCATCAGCACGACATCGGCTGCGTCGATCGCGATGTCCGTACCTGCTCCGATCGCGATACCGATATCGGCTCTCGTGAGTGCCGGTGCATCGTTGATGCCATCTCCGACCATTGCCACCTTGCCCTGTTCTTTCAGGGAACGGATCACGGCTTCTTTTCCTTCCGGAAGCACGCCTGCGATTACCTGATCCACACCTGCCTGTGCGCCGATCGCCTTTGCGGTGCGCTCATTGTCGCCGGTCAGCATGACAACGCGGATTCCCATATTCTGAAGCTCCTTGACTGCCCGCGGGCTATCTTCCTTGATCACATCTGCAACGGCGATGATACCTGCAAGTTTCTTGTCCTGGCTGAAGAACAGCGGGGTCTTTCCCTGCTCGGAAAGGCGTTCTGCCTGTGCTCTCACGCTCTCAGAAACTTCTACCTGTGTCTCAATAAATTTCAGATTTCCTCCGCAAAGAATGCTTCCATCCTCCGCGATTGCGGTCAGACCATTTCCCGGAAGTGCCTGGAAATCCATCGTCTCACCGGCTTCGATTCCATTTTCCTCTGCCCGTGCAAGAACAGCTTTTGCCAGCGGATGCTCACTCTTCTTCTCAAGCGCACACGCAAGTTTTAAAAGCTCGTTCTCCGACTCTGCGTCGACCGGAATCATATCGGTAACCTTCGGCTCTCCACTTGTGATCGTTCCGGTTTTATCGAGGGCAACGATATCCATCTTGCCGGTCTCTTCCAGAGAGACAGCGGTCTTAAACATGATACCATTCTTTGCGCCCATTCCGTTTCCGACCATGATCGCAACCGGCGTCGCAAGTCCAAGTGCACATGGACAGCTGATAACGAGAACGGAAATTCCTCTCGCAAGTGCAAATCCAAAGCTCTCTCCTGCGAGGATCCATACGATCGTTGTCACAATCGCGATTGTGATAACCGTCGGAACAAAGACTCCGGAAACCTTATCAGCAATCTTTGCAATCGGCGCCTTCGTCGCTGCCGCGTCGCTGACCATCTGAATGATCTGGGAGAGCGTTGTGTCCTCTCCGACGCGCGTCGCCTGACAGCGGATGAAGCCGGACTGGTTGACGGTTGCTGCCGAAACCTTGTCTCCAACGGTCTTATCGACCGGAATACTCTCACCGGTCAGAGCTGACTCGTTGACTGCACTGTTTCCCTCAAGCACAATTCCATCGACCGGAATATTCTCGCCCGGACGAACAACAAATACATCGCCCTTCTGTACCTGATCGATCGACACGCTGACTTCTGCACCATCTCTGACAACAGTCGCCGTCTTCGGTGCGAGCTTCATCAGGCTCTTCAAGGCATCGGTCGTCTTTCCCTTTGAGCGGGCCTCAAGCATCTTTCCAACCGTGATCAGCGTCAGAATCATTGCCGCCGACTCAAAGTAGAACTCATCCATGTACATCATCACGCGGTCCATATCGTTTTTGACCTGAGCATCTGTCATTGCAAACAGTGCGTAGGTGCTGTACACGAAAGCGGCGGTTGAGCCGAGAGCAACCAGCGTATCCATATTCGGAGCGCGGTGTGCAAGACTCTTATATCCACTGATAAAGAACTTCTGGTTGATTACCATGATCGCGATCGCTAAAAGCATCTGGATCAGTCCCATCGCCACATGGTTGCCATTTAAGAAGGATGGAAGTGGCCATCCCCACATCATATGTCCCATTGAGAAATACATCAGGACAACCAAAAATCCAACGGAGTAACACAGACGACGTTTCAGAATTGGAGTCTCATGATCTTTGAGCATCTCCTCTCCCTCAGATGCGCTCATTGCACCTCCACTCTTTTCCCCGCTCTTTGCGCCTTTCTCCGAAGCGCCGTATCCGGCTTCGACAACCGCCGAGATAATCGCAGAACTGTCAGCAGTTCCCTCGACACCCATCGAATTCGTCAACAGGCTGACCGAACAGGAAGTCACTCCCGGCACTTTGGAGACTGCCTTTTCGACTCTCGCACTGCATGCGGCACAGCTCATTCCCGTCACTGTATATTGTTTCACAATCTCTTCGCTCCCTTCCAAAACAGGTCAAATACAAGAATGCAGGGCTTCTGTCTACTTAAATCCACCTGAATTGATCTGAATCGATCTACATCAATCTGCATCCATCTGTATCTGTCTGTTCTCTTACTTGATCTACTTCATCAGCTTTTGGAGAACATGAACGAGCTCATCGATTGTCTCCTCATGTCCCTCCCGGATATCGTCCGCCACACAGGTGCGGATATGGTTTGCAAGAAGAACCTTATTGAAACTGTTCAGCGCCGCATTTGCCGCTGCAACTTGAACAAGAATATCCGGGCAGTACGCATCCTTCTCCACCATTCCCTTAATCCCCCGAATCTGGCCTTCAATCCGGTTTAAGCGATGAATCAAATCCTTGTACTCCTTCTCCGAACGCTCCTTGGTCTTGTGATGGCAACAGCACTTTTTTTCACAAGTTTCTTTGGTCTCTTTCTTTTCTTCCATGTGATACTCCCATTTATCTGATTTCCCACGCAAGCGAGTTATTTCAAGTCAACGCTCGTGGAGCGTATAATTCAGAATGGAAGAGAGTCCTCCTTTCCAATCATATACCCCCTGTGGGTATATTTAATATAGCGCGATCTTCTGATTCTGTCAAGTACCCATTTTCTCAAATAAATCCTAATATTTCTCAATAATTCCCTGTAACGCAGTTTCCCATTCCGTTCAACCCAATGCTTGCAACAACTTATCACGTAATTCTGAGTTATACGAAAAAACTGCCGGAAATCCGACGATGCAGACTGCACGTCTTCTCTCCAGCAGTTTCAGTTTTCCCAAAAAGGAATAAAAGAACTCTCTCTAAACACTACGCCGTAAAATCAAACAACGAGAGCTGGTTGCTCTCCGGCAGATCGCCGAGAAGCCCCATATCCGCCATCAGATCGCAGAGCGTCTTGCTGACCTTCGAGCGGTTTCTGAAATCCTCACGCGACAGGAATGGTCCCTCTGCCGCAGCTTCCACGACACCCTCGGCTGCCTTATCTCCCATTCCGTCGATACTTGCAAGCGACGGCATCAATTTTCCATCAATAATCTGGAAACGGTCTGCCTGCGCACGATAAATGTCAATCGGCATGAATTCAAATCCGCGCGCATACATCTCCTGCACAATTCTCATGTCGCGCAGGGTATCCTGCTCTTTCTTCGAGAGCGAGTCCTGACGCTTGCGGTAGTCAGCGAGGTGGAACTCGAGTTTTTCACGTCCCTGACACATCAGCTCATACGAAAATCCGCTCGCACGGATACTGAAGAATGCCGCATAGTACGCGAGCGGGTAGAACACCTTACAGTACGCCACTCGCCATGCCATCATAACGTAAGCCGCTGCATGCGCCTTAGGGAACATGTATTTGATCTTCAAACACGAATCAATGTACCACTGCGGGACATCGTGGGCGAGCATCGCCTCAATCCACTCACTCTTTAGTCCCTTACCTTTTCGGACAGACTCCATGATCGTGAACGAAAGTCCCTCCTCCATGCCTTTCTGAATCAGGTAGACCATGATATCGTCTCGACAACAGATCGCAGTCTGAATCGTCGCCTGACCGCTCAAAATCAGGTCTTTTGCATTTCCGAGCCATACATCGGTTCCGTGTGCCAGACCTGCGATACGCACCAGATCCGAGAAATACTTCGGCTGGGCATCAATCAACATCTGCATTGCAAAGTCGGTTCCAAACTCCGGAATTCCGAGTGCGCCGAGCTTACATCCACCGAGATCCTCGGGCTTGACACCGAGCGCCGACGTATTCTGAAACAACGACATGACCTCCGGGCTGTCGAGCGGAATGTCGGCAACCGGGTCAAGTCCAGTCAGATCCTGAAGCATACGAATCATCGTCGGATCATCGTGTCCGAGAATATCAAGTTTTAAGAGGTTGTGGTCAATCGAGTGGTAATCGAAGTGTGTCGTCACAGTCTTCGTCGTCATATCGTTTGCCGGTCGCTGTACCGGAGTAAAGGAGTAGATCTCCTCACCGATCGGCAGAACGACAATACCGCCCGGGTGCTGACCGGTCGTCCGTCGAACGCCGACACAGCCCTCAACGATTCGCTCAATCTCACAGTTTCTCTTGTGAACACCACGCTCCTCAAAGTATTTCTTTACGAAGCCGAATGCGGTCTTATCTGCGAGTGTACCGATTGTTCCCGCGCGGAAGGTCTGACCTTTTCCGAAAATAACCTCGGTGTAGTCGTGCGCCTTACTCTGGTACTCACCCGAGAAGTTCAGATCGATATCCGGCTCCTTGTCGCCCTTGAATCCAAGGAAGGTCTCGAACGGAATGTCAAATCCCGCTTTCGTCAGCTGTTTTCCACAGACCGGACAGACGCGGTCGGGCATATCACACCCCGCCATACCCGAGAATTTCTTTACCTCTTCTGAATCAAAATCATAATAATGGCAGTGCATGCAGACGTAATGCGGACTCAGCGAATTTACCTCGGTGATTCCTGCCATCGCTGCGACAAACGATGAGCCAACTGAACCTCGAGAACCTACGAGGTAACCGTCCTCAACGGATTTCCACACAAGTTTCTGCGCGATGATGTACATCACGGCAAATCCATTTGAGATGATCGAGTTTAACTCACGCTCAAGTCGCTCGACAACGATCGTCGGCAGTTCTTCCCCATAAATCTCATGTGCGCGGTCATAGCAGATCTTACGCAGAGTCTCATCGGAATCTGCAATGACCGGCGGACACTTATCCGGGCGCACCGGCGAGATCCGCTCACACATATCCGCGATCATCCGCGTGTTTGTGATCACAACCTCCTCGGCCTTGTCCGGTCCGAGATACTCGAATTCCTTAAGCATCTCCTCGGTCGTCCGCAAGAACAGCGGTGCCTGATCATCGGCATCATTAAATCCCTGACCTGCCATCAGGATTCGGCGGTAAATCTCATCCTCCGGATTCAAAAAATGCACGTCGCAGGTCGCGCAGACCGGCTTGCCAAGTTCCTCGCCCATCTGCACAATTCTCTTATTCAAATCCTCGAGATCCTGCCAGGTTTTCACCGAGCTCTTCTCATCGCGGAGCATGAACGCGTTGTTTCCGAGTGGCTGAATCTCAAGAAAATCATAGAAATCCGCGATTTTCATCAGCTCCGCCTCGGGAAGTCCGCGAAGAAGTGCCTGATAGAGTTCGCCCGCCTCACATGCCGAACCGATGATCAGTCCCTCACGGTACTCGTTGAGCACGCTCTTCGGGATACGCGGTCGCTTCGCAAAGTAATCGATGTGTGACCACGATACAAGGCGGTAGAGATTGATGCGTCCAACCTCATTTTTTGCAATGATGATCACATGGTGAGTCGGCAGTTTTTTGATCATGTCTGCACTCAGCTCACTCATCTCGTTGAGCTGGTTAAGATTCTCGACTCCGCGCGCGCGAAGCATCTCGACAAACTTGACAAAGATCTCCGCAGTTGCCCCGGCATCGTCGACCGCGCGGTGATGATTCTCAAGCGAAACGCCAAGTGCCTTTGCAACCGTATCGAGTTTGAATCGGTTCAGATTTGGCAGAAGGTGGCGCGCCATTGCGACCGTGTCGAGCACCGTCGGATCAAAGGGAAGCCCCTGCTCTTTTGCATTGTGGGCAATGAAGCTCACATCGAACGAGGCATTGTGGGCAACAAGCGCACAGCCCTCACAGAATTTCAGGAAATCCGGCAGAACAACATCGATCTTCGGCGCCGGAAGCACCATCTCATCGTTGATGCTTGTCAACTTCTCGATCTCAAACGGAATCGGCACATCGGGATTGACAAAGGTGCTGAATTTCTCGGTGATCCTGCCGTCCACGACCTTGACTGCGCCGATCTCGATGATCTTGTTCTTTTCCGGTGAAAATCCGGTCGTCTCGATGTCGAAGACAACGTAAGAGCCGAGCAGATTCTGTCCTTTGGAGTTCTCAACGAGCTGTTTCATATCGTCGACGAGATACCCCTCCACCCCATACAGGATCTTGAAATCATCGCCTTTGTCAAGCGCATGGTTCGCCTCGGTGAATGCCTGCACACATCCGTGGTCTGTCACAGCGATCGCCGGCATTCCCCACGATTTTGCGCGCTTTACGATGTCCTTGACATCGCTGACTCCATCCATATCGCTCATCTTCGTGTGGCAGTGAAGCTCCACGCGCTTTAACGGACTGTGATCCATGCGCTTGCTTGTGAAATCCTCGCCCTTCTTGATTCCGCGCACGGAGCCGATTGTGAGTTCTCCGTCGAATTTATCGATTGTCGTCATTCCGCGCAGACGGATAAACGATTTCTCAGCCGTCGCCTTGTTAATCTCCTCGAGCGAATCCGGATCTGCAAAGAGTTTGACTGTGATCGTATCGGTGAAATCGGTCACCTGGAACATCACGATCGTCTTTCCGCTCTTGAGCAGTCGGCTGTCTTTCTTTAAGATTTTTCCGCGAATCGTGACCTCACCGACTTCTCCCTCAATCTTCTCGATCTCGACAAAGTCATCCTCAAAATCACGCCCGTATAGCACGTCCGGATTGTCGGATTTCTTTCGGTAACCGCCTGAACTCCAGTCGCTCTTCTTGAAATTCTCGCGCTTTCCACCGCGCAGATTGCCCGGATGCGCCCCGGCTCCGCCGGACACGGTTCCGTTATCAGAACCAGCAGATGCACTCTTTGCCACACCCTTTGCCAGACTCTCTCCACCAGAAATTCCACCGCCTGCGTTTGCAGTACCTGCCTGCTTCGTGTTACCTGCATTTCCTGTTGTTCCCGCACCAGAAGAATTTGCACCGGAGGACTTTCTTGTCCCGGCTTCTTCTACTCCGGCTCCATCTGTTCCGGTCGCAGATGCGCCATTTGATTCATCCTGACCGTCGCCCGTTCGCGCGCGCAGATTCAACACATCTGCAACCGCCCTCGTCATCCGCAGTGCTTCCTGCTCTGCGAGAAGTTCTCTCTCGATCGAGGCCTTCGCGCGCGTCGCCGGGACATACTCAAACTCAATCTCGACCGGAACCGAGCAACGCTCGTAGAAAACCTTTTCGAGGATTCGCTTGAGTTCTCCTGCCTTATCACGGTTGATCATCGTGTCCTCAACCGTCATATGCAGAAGATCCGGCTCTGGAAATGAGAACTGCGCCTTTCTGAAAATCGAGTACTCCACGATGCTGTAATGCTTGAGTTCGAGAAGCAGGCTGTCGCGGTACGCAGACAGCAGTTTTTCCGGCGTGTACTGCTCAGACAGATGGTATTTCTCAAAAATCCTGATCTGAATCTGCTTGCCGTAAAAGAGCTGGTCTGCAATCCCGCGCTCCAAATCCATGATATTTTTTCGATGGATCAGACGCGGACTCTCGATGTACACGCGAATCAGACGACGGTCTCTCGTCATGGAGACACGGTCTACCTTCACCATCCCCATCAGTTCCTTCATCTGATCCGTCATATGTAATCCGGGAAATACTTCCAGAAATTCTTTCATTGTGCGTCTCATCCATCCTTTCAATCATGTAATCATGTGTTTATTTTGCTTCTTTTGCGTTCTTTGCCTTCTGCTCCTCAGATGCCTTCACAAGCTCTGCGCGCAGTGCCTGCAACAGATCACTTTCCGGAAGCTTCTTCACAACCTCTCCGTGCTTGATCAGCAGACCTTCCTTGATTCCGCCTGCAACGCCGAAATCTGCCTCTCTCGCCTCTCCCGGTCCGTTTACGACACAGCCCATGACGGCAACCTTGAGATTCAAATGATCGAACTCGGTCACCATGTTCTCGACCTTGTTTGCAAGACCGATCAGATCGATCTGAGTGCGTCCGCAGGTCGGGCAGGAGACAACCTCGATTCCGCCCTTGCGCAGTCCGAGTGTCTTTAAAATTCTCTTTGCAGACTTGATCTCCTCAAGCGGGTCTCCGGTCAGAGAAACGCGGATCGTGTCTCCGATTCCCTGGTAGAGAATGATTCCGAGTCCGACTGCGGACTTGATATTTCCGGAGGAGAGCGTTCCCGCCTCGGTGATGCCGACATGGAGCGGATAATGCGTCTTCTTGCTGATCAGCTCATGCGCGCGCACGCACATCATAACATCAGAGGACTTGATGCTGATAACGAGATTGTCGTATCCGAGGCGCTCAATCATTGCAACCTTGTCAAGTGCGCTCTCAACGATTCCCTCTGCGGTCACTCCGCCGTACTTCTCAATCAAATTTTTCTCGAGGGAACCGCTGTTGACACCGACACGGATCGGAACTCCGTACTTTTTCGCGGTGTCCACAACTGCCTTCACGCGCTCCTCCGAGCCGATATTGCCCGGATTGATGCGGATCTTGTCTGCCCCGCTCTCAATCGCTGCAATCGCAAGGCGATAATCAAAATGAATGTCTGCGACAAGCGGAATGTGAATCTGTTTCTTGATCCTGCTGATCGCTCCCGCTGCCTCCATTGTCGGAACTGCGACACGAATGATGTCGCATCCCGCCTTCTCAAGTGCGAGAATCTGAGCGACCGTCGCCTCAACATCCTCGGTCTTCGTGTTGCACATCGACTGGATCAGAATCGGATTGTCTCCGCCGATCACGCGATTTCCAATATGAATTTCTTTTGTCTTCATTCGCTCTGCCATCGTCTGTTTTTACCTCCCCGTTTTTCTTTTCCATGTTTTCTCTTTAACATTTTTTCAACATTTACTTTTAACGTTTTTTCGTCACTGTTCAGTACCTTCACAGTTACGTTTTTTCTAAGTATTTTCGTCACTGCAATGACTCGTTTCTCCCAGTCATCCTTTTACTTATCCTGCAAGATAAAAACACTTATCGGATAATCAGCTTGCTGATATCGTTGAAGAGCACGAGTACCATCAGTGCCATCAGAACCATCATTCCTGCCATATGAACCGCATTCTCAATCTTTGGGTCGGTCGGCTTTCTGCGCACAAGTTCAATCAGCAAAAACAACAGTCTTCCGCCATCAAGCGCCGGAATCGGAAGCAGGTTCATGATTCCAAGGCTCGAGCTCAAGAAAAGCACCCAGTTCGAGAGCACGAGAATCACTGCCTTTGTTCCGACCTCGCGTCCTTCCTGCACGGTCTCACCGACCATCCCGACAATACCGACCGGTCCACTGATCGCCTCATCAACCTTGACCTGACGGTGCACAAGCATCCGAATGCTGTCAAATGTCGAGACAACGCAGTATCTCACCTCATACACACTGTCGCTGATCAGCTCTCCGATTCCATGCACCTTCTCATACCCGCGAAACTGCACGCCGATCAGATAAGTCTGGTACTCCTGACTGTAAGCCGGAGTCAGCGTCACACTGCGCTTTTCAAATGCGCCCTTTGTCTCCCAGGTTCCATCTGCCGGTCGCTCATAGTGAATCACCATCTGCTCGCCCGGGTGCGAAAACGTATAAAGCTGTACATCACGGTACGCATAGATTTTTCTGCCGTTGATCTTTGTGATCCGGTCGCCTGCCTGAATCCCTGCCTCCTGAGCCGGAGAACCCTCAGTGACTCCATAAAGAACCGGCGCATCATGACCGACTGCCCCGACAATCACGATCGCAAACAGAAATGCGAGAATGAAGTTAAAAACCGGTCCCGCTGCAATCACGAGAATCCGCGCAAATACCGGCTTATTTCCAAATGCATTCGGGTCCGGATGCTCGACATCGCTGTCTTCCCCGACCATCATGCACGAACCACCAAACGGAAGCAGTTTCAGCGAATACACGGTCGTCTCCGATTCCGGCGCAAGCGCATCCGCCTCGGGGCGCGCAAGCAATTTTACCTTGTACGTTCCATTTGTTTTTACCAGACTGACAAGACGGGGACCCATGCCGATGGAAAATTCCACGACACCGATCCCGTTGAGTTTTGCCAGCAGGAAATGACCGAATTCATGTACCAGTACGATAAAGCCAAAAAGCAATATCGCCGCCACAATATTCAGCAATTTACCACCTGCTTTCTAAATATTTATTCTATTTTTCTAAATCATTTTTCTAAAAATATATTCCAGTTACATATTAAACTGCATCATCTGCAAGAATTCATACGTCTCGCGCTCTGCCTCAAGAATCTGCTCGACATCCGGGTTCTCTATCGTGTGATGATGCTCCATCGCCGACTCGATCATCTCAACGATCGCAAGATACGGAATCTCTCTCTTCAAGAACTTGCCAACTGCATACTCATTTGCCGCATTGTAGACCGTCGGCAGGGAACCACTGCGACGTCCTGCCTCATACGCGAGCTTCAGACCGCAAAACACTTCCATGTCCGGTGCCTCAAAGGTAATTTTACCCATTTTTGCAAAATCCAGACGATCTCCCGGAAGAAATCTTCTCTGCGGATAGTAGAGTGCATACTGGATCGGGAGCTTCATATCCGGTGTGCCAAGCTGGGCAATCACTGCTCCATCCTCGTACTCCACCATCGAGTGAATCACGCTCTGAGGCTGTACGACAACCTGCACCTGATCCATCTCGACATCAAAGAGCCAGTGTGCCTCCATGACCTCAAGTCCCTTGTTGACCATCGTCGACGAATCGATTGTGATCTTTCGTCCCATTGTCCAGTTCGGATGCTTGAGCGCATCCTCAACCTGAACGCCTGCAAGCTGATCCTTCGTCCATCCGCGGAACGGACCGCCGGAAGCCGTCAGCAGAATCTTGTGGATCTTATTTCCTTTTTCACCGTTTAAGCTCTGGAAAATTGCGCTGTGTTCACTGTCAACCGGAAGAATCTTCACACCAAGCTCCTTTGCGAGTGGCATGATCAGATGACCTGCGGTCACAAGCGTCTCCTTGTTTGCAAGCGCAATATCCTTTCCTGCCTTCATAGCAGCGATTGTCGGACGAATTCCGATCATACCGACAACAGCGGTCACCACGATCTCGGCATCCGGCTGGGTCGCCGTCTCCATCAGTCCATCCATTCCGGAGACAATCTTCACATCAAGATCTGCAACTGCGGTGCGCAGTTCCCTTGCCTTCTGCTCATCCCAGACACAGGCAAGCACCGGATGAAATTTCCGGATCTGCTTTTCGAGAAGCACAATGTTGCTTCCCGCTGCAAGTGCCGTCACCTCAATATCTCCGTTCTGCTCCACTACTTCCAGGGTCTGCGTACCGATCGAACCGGTCGAGCCCAGAATTGCAATCTTCTTCATGGTTCTTCTCCTTTTTCCGTTTCTTCCGTTACCTTTGTTACTTTCGTTACTTTCTTTGATTGTTACTTTTATTCTTGTCCTGTTATTTTTGTCCTGTTACTTTAAAAACGTCAGCGCAAAGTAAATTGCCGGTGCGGTGAACAGCATACTGTCAAAGCGATCCAGAATGCCACCGTGACCTGGAATCAGGTTGCCGTAATCTTTAATGTTGTGGTTGCGCTTGATTGCCGACGCCGCAAGATCTCCGATCTGGGAAATCATTCCCGCAATCGCACATGCAATCGCACATGTGATCTGAGGATTTGCGAGCTCCTGCATATGTGTTCCAAAAATGCTTCCGTAAATAAATCCGAGAAGTCCAGCTCCGACAATTCCGCCGATTCCGCCCTCAATCGTCTTCTTCGGACTCAGCACCGGCGTCATCTTATGTTTTCCGATCAGCATGCCGACGCAGTAAGCGCTCGTATCGCATCCCCATGAGCTGAAAAAGACAAGCCAGACGAGGTAGGCACCATCCGGCATCACACGCACCAGATAGAGATAGGACAGCATCACCGGCACATAAAACAGTCCAAAGAATGCCACCGTGATCTCCTCTGTCTTATACTTCGGAAATGTGAATACATAAATGCTCATCAGCACCATCAGCGTGATAATCGCAAGCAAGGTCACATACTGCTGACCGTTTTCCAGCCAGACCATCCCATAATATGCCAGAGCAGAGACAAATCCGACTGCTCCGAGCACATTTTTCTCGATCTTCATCACCCGATACAGCTCAAACAGACCGATCAGGGAGATCAGCGCCGTCGTCGCGTACAAAAGGATTCCTCCCTGTCCGACGATCAGAATTGCAAGAATGACAAGAACAATACCGCTTATCAGTCTCTTCGTAAACATCGTAAAATTTCCTCCGTTTATGTCCTGTTATGTCCTGTCTGCGCGTGCCTTACGCCTGCTTGACTCCGCCAAATCTGCGGTCACGCTTATTATATGCCTCAATCGCCTTCACAAGCTCTGCGCGGTCAAAATCCGGCCACAGACAGTCTGTGATATAGATCTCGGAGTAGGCAAGTTGCCAGAGCAGATAGTTGGACAGACGCAGTTCTCCGCTCGTGCGGATTAAGAGATCCGGGTCCGGCATACCTGCAGTATCGAGATAAGACGCAACCGTGCTCTCCGTGATCGTCTGCGGGTCGAGATTTCCAAGTCTGCAAGCCTCTCCCATTCGTCTCACTGCGCGGGTGATCTCATCGCGTCCGCCGTAGTTGACGGCAATGACAAACGTCAGACCGGTGTTGTCCTTCGTCTCCTCCTCAAGGCGGTTGATTCCGTCGATGATATCCTGTGCGAAACGACTGCGCTCTCCGATCATCCTGACACGTACATTGTTTGCCTTTGCGGTCTTTAAAAGGCGCACCATGTAGAAGCGGAACAACTGCATCAGAGCTCCGACTTCCTCGCTCGAGCGCTTCCAGTTCTCAGTCGAGAATCCATACACTGTCAGATACTCAACACCCATGCGCGCTGCGATCTCAACGGTCTTCTCAACCGTCACACAGCCTTCCTTGTGTCCCATCGAACGCGGAAGTCCTCTCTTCTTTGCCCAACGTCCATTTCCATCCAGAATGATCGCGATATGTTTTGGAACAACGAGTCCCTGCAAATCATTTTCCATAATCTTTTATCCTCCCTAATCAGACATCCCAACGGTCAAAACTTATCCTCATTGAGATTTTCATATGCTTTTTTATATATGCTTTTTCATATATGTTTTCACATACATTTTATATCCTTATATACGACTTATATACGATTGTAAAAATACAGGACAGGAATTTCCCCCTGTCCTGCTAGAATACATATGGATCTGTCTTTGCAAAATACGCAATTTAATAATCAGTCTTTTGCATTAAACAGTCATGATCTCCTTGGTCTTTGCATCGATTGCTGCATCGATCTTCACGATCATCTTGTCGGTCATCTTCTGGATCTTTTCTTCTGCGGTCTTCTGCTCGTCCTCAGAGATCTCTCCAGCCTTCTCCATCTTCTTGAATGCCTCGTTTGCATCACGGCGGATGTTACGAACTGCTACCTTTGTCGCATCGCCCTTCTTCTTGACATCCTTTGCAAGATCTTTACGGCGCTCCTCAGTCAGCTCCGGGAATACCAGACGGATCACCTGACCATCGTTCGTCGGGTTGATACCCAGATCAGAGGTCAGAATTGCCTTCTCGATTGCCTTTAACAGGGACTTCTCCCACGGCTGAATCACGATCATACGAGCTTCCGGAACGCTTAAGTTACCAACCTGCTGAATCGGGGTCGGAGTTCCGTAATAATCCACCTTAATCTTGTCTAAAACATGCGGGTTCGCACGGCCTGCACGGATAGATGAATACTCCTCCTGAAGTACCTCCAGGGACTTTTCCATCTTTCCCTCGTAAATCTTTAACTGATCCTGCATAACATCCTCCTGTTAGTTAGTCTACGGTCACAATCGTACCGTTAATTTTTCCCTGCATCGCATTTGCAATGCTGTCTTTCTCATTCAAATCAAATACTGCCATCGGCATCCTGTGCTCCATGCACATGATGGATGCGGTCAGATCCACAACTGCAAGTTTCTGATCGATCACATCCTGAATGCGGATGGTGTCATAACGCTTTGCATTCGGGTTTACAGCCGGATCGCTGTCATATACGCCATCGATCGACTTTGCAAGAAGAATGCAATCTGCATCCATCTCAACCGCACGCAGAGTGATTCCGGTATCGGTAGAGAAATACGGATGTCCCGTACCGCCTGCAAAGAATACAACACGTCCTTCCTCAAAGAACTGGTTTGCTAAATCCTTTGAGAACTGCTTCGTCATCGTTCCGCAGACAAACGGAGTCAGAATCTCGGTCTTCATTCCGGTATTGCGGAAAATCTCAGACACATAGATGCAGTTCATGATCGTGGCAAGCATACCGATCTGATCTGCATGCGTGCGCTCGATTGCATCGCTCGTGCGTCCTCTCCAGAAGTTTCCACCTCCGATCACGATGCCGACCTGAACACCCGCCTCAACAGAAATCTTAACCTGTCTTGCAACTTCCTTTACCGTATCTTCATCAAACCCGGTTTTCTTCGGGCCTGCAAGCGCTTCACCGCTCAATTTCAAAAATACACGTTTCATATCCATGAAAAATTCTCTCCTTCCGGCCACCCATATTCGTAGTGATTATATCACATCCGACAGATTTTGAAAAGAGAAAAAAACGTCCCTGTCTTCGGATGAAAGACAGACCGAAGCACACGCCCCCCTGCCGGAAATTTTCTCCATTTTTTCTTCGATCCATTCGGAAAAATCATAGAGCGCGCAATTCTCATGTTCTCCACTCCGCCGTACACGCCCGACCGTACATTCCGGACATTTTCTGCTCTCTATCGATGTTTTCTCAGTCTGAGTATCACTTTCCCACATCTCCTGTATATTCTTTTGAAACGGGAGCTGCGCCTCTCTTCTCTGCGGAAGCAGAATGCGAAACGAGTCGAGCGGAATCGTCAATCCCGTCCCCGTCATCTTCACATAGCTCTCCTTCATGGTCCAGAACCGTGTAAACATCCGGTCTCTCTGCACTCCCTCCGGACACGAAAAGATCTCCTGACATTCCTCCTCACAAAAAAAGCGTCTTGAAACCCCGGCGACCGCTTTGCGAACTTCCTCGACATCACAGCCACACGGTCGGTCAGAAGTAACTGCCATCACCAGATTGATCGAATGCGAGAGATTAAAAAAAAGCTCCGGGCACGACAAAAGCACCGGTTTTCCATGTTCAGAAACACCAATTTCTTCCGTCTTCTCCCTCCGCCCAAATCGCATAAGCGCATGATCAAGCAACAGCCCCGCACAGAGCGAACGCTCCTGATCTTCCATTCTGCGAAAACGATTTGCCTTCTCAATTCGCTGTCCCGACAGCCGTCCCTCTATCCTGGCAAACATCTCCATCTTTTCCTGCTCGTCTTCCGGAAAATCCAACCTCATCAAATCTACATATGTGCTCATGATCCCGCCTTTTTCCCGATAC
This sequence comes from Brotaphodocola sp., assembly GCF_983179755.1. Classification (NCBI taxonomy): domain Bacteria; kingdom Bacillati; phylum Bacillota; class Clostridia; order Lachnospirales; family Lachnospiraceae; genus Brotaphodocola; species Brotaphodocola sp. The sequence continues at coordinate 16,808 of NZ_CFAHBC010000009.1, forward strand.
CTGAAAATTAATAAAATATCGTATAACTTCAGAAGGGATTGTCTCCACTCCTGAAAAAGTTTGTGATAATCCTACCTATCGAGGAGGGTGGGACATTCACTCTGAGTTATACCTTGATGGAACTCCGAAAGGCGAGAAAGTGACTGCAAACCCGTGTGAAGCGTCAGTGCTTAGACCGTGTATTTTACGGTCTTATGCACTGCTACGCTGAACCCGGAGCGAGAGCGCGTTTGCAGGACTTTACTCGCCGTCGGAGTTCTCCACAACCGCAAAAATGCCCTCATCCGGCATTTTCGCCAAATGAGAGCATCTTGCAAATATTTCTACCGGTTTACCCACTTCTGCTTTGCTTTTGCAACTTCCAGAATCATGTCAACCGCACCATCCACTCCAAGTGCCGTACTGCTCAGGCAGAGATCATAGCTCTTCGCATCGCCCCAGCGCTTGCTCGAATAGTAATTATAGTAACTTGAACGCTTCTTATCCGTCTTCACCATGATGTCCTTTGCTTTGGCATCATCCACCTTATACAGATCCTTCAGACGGGCAATTCTCTCCTCATCCGATGCCGTGATAAAGACAGACAGCGTATTCGGATAATCTGCAAGTGCATAATCCGCACACCGTCCAACAATAACGCAGGACTCCTGATCTGCAAGCTTCTTGATCGTATCAAACTGAGCAAGAAAGATCTTGTGATTTAAAGGCATATCCATATATGCAGAAGAATTATATCCCATCGAATAGGTATCCATCACAAGCGAATACAGAAAGCTACTCGTCGGCTTCTCATCATGAGACTCGAACAATTCCTGGCAAAGTCCGCTGTTCTTCGCTGCCTGTGCCAACAATTCCTTATCGTAGCACTTGACCCCCATCTTTTCTGCCAGTTTCATTCCGATATCCTTACCACCGCTTCCGCACTGTCTGCCTATTGTGATAACAAGATTTCCCTTCATAATGTTTCGCTCCTTTCTGTCTTCGTGCGCGTCCGCCGATCACAGAAATGAATGTTGAGACACGCCTAAATCTTTCTAACCCTATTATAACTCAAAATTTCAGAAAAGTACATAAACATTATTCAAAAAAAAGTATATTTTAGAAACTATTGTTACAATTCTCAATCCTGTTCCAATTTTTTCAAAAGTGTCTCAAAATATTCCGGGAGAGGAGCCTGAAATTCCATATATTCCCCGGTTGTCGGATGAATGATCCCAAGCACACCGGCATGAAGCGTCTGCCCCTGTAAACCAGAAAACGGACATTTTGCCGGTCCGTACACATGATCTCCGAGGAGCGGATGTCCGATGCTTGCCATATGCACGCGGATCTGGTGCGTCCGCCCGGTCTCAAGCTGACACTCAATGTAAGTAAAACGGCGGAAACGGCGCAGAACCCGGTAATGCGTGACCGCATCTTTTCCATTCTTCTCATTGATGCTCATCTTTTTGCGGTCTGTCGGATGGCGACCGATCGGAGCATGAACCGTCCCCTCATCCTCTTTCACAACACCGTGAACAATCGCATAGTACTTCCTCGTGATCGAGTGCACTTTGAGCTGTTCGGCAATCGCGTTGTGCGCCTGATCGTTTTTACAGACAATCAAAACTCCAGTCGTGTCCATATCGATGCGGTGAACGATTCCCGGTCGCATAACTCCGTTGATTCCCGAGAGATCTCCCCGACAGTGCGCCATCAGTCCGTTGACAAGGGTCCCTGTCGCATGCCCCGCTGCCGGATGCACAACCATGCCCTTCGGTTTGTTGATCAGAATGATGTCCTTATCCTCATAGAGAATGTCAAGATCCATCTCCTCCGGAACAATCTCCGGCTCAACCGCCTCCGGAATATCAAGCTGAATCTTGTCACCCTCTGCGACCTTGTAACTGCTCTTGACAGGGCGATCATTGACCGTCACGCCCCCGTCCTTTAAGAGTTTCTGGAGATGAGCGCGCGACATTTCCGCAACCTGCTCGCTTAAATAGCGGTCAATTCGGGATCCTGCTCCCTCTTCCACACAAAATTCCCGAATCAATGCTTCGCCTCCTTCTTTTTCAGAGAGAAGACCTCGAGATCGCTGTCCTTATAATAAAATCCAAACAAGACAAGAAGAAATGCCGTAGCAGTCGTCACATAGATGTCTGCGACATTGAAAATCGGGAAATCAATCAGGCTGAAATACAGAAAATCTACAACGTATCCGAGGGAAATTCGATCTGCCATATTTCCGATTGCACCTGCCGTGATAAAGATCAGACAGATTTTGAGCGCATGGTAGCGCGCATTCTTCCAACTCGGCATCCGATACATCATAAATCCCGCCGTCATTAAAACTGCGAGTGCAATCACAAAGAAAAATCCCTGACGCCCCTGCAAAATTCCAAATGCAGCGCCCCGGTTTTCCGAGTAGAGAAGCTCAAAGACTCCGTCCACGAGTACGCGCGGAGCCTTTCCCTTCAGTGAAATCGTTGCAGCCAGCTTCGTGTACTGGTCAAACCAGAGAAGAAGGATCGATCCGATTCCCCAGACTGCCAGATTGCCAAACCTATCTTTCATGCGTTCCTCCTGCAAGCCATTCCAGTGCCTCTTCCATCTCTGCCTCGGTCACGGTGCGGTCGATATACGCCTCACCGACCTGACGCAGAAGAACAAACTTGATGGCACCGGCTTCCATCTTTTTATCATTTTTTGTTGCCTGAATCACTTCTTTCGGATCCAGACCATAGCCGGAAGTCGAAACCGGCAGATCAAAGGTTGCAAATGCCTTTCTCATCTGATCCACCTCAGCATCCGTAATCATTCCGCGCTTTGCAGAGATATGGGCAGCGGCAAGACAGCCGAGGGCAACGCACTGACCATGAGCCAGCTTGAAGTTCATCAGTTTCTCAATCGCATGACCGAGCGTGTGACCAAAGTTCAAGAGTGCTCTCTCGCCCTGCTCCGTCGGGTCTTTCTCCACGACATCTCTCTTGATTTGACAGCTGACAAGAATCAACTGTTCACAGACTTTCAGATCCCGCTCTCTGATTGCATCTGCATGCTCACAGATCCACTGATAGTAGTCGCGGTTCTTGATCAGACCGTGCTTGACAATCTCACCCATTCCCGACGCAAACTGCTCTGCGGACAGCGTCAGGAGGCTTGAGGTGCTTGCATAGACAAGCGACGGCATATGGAACGCGCCGACCATGTTCTTGTAGCTGTCAAAATCAACTCCTGTCTTTCCTCCGATGCTTGAATCCACCTGAGACAGAAGGGTCGTCGGAACCTGGATGAAACGGATTCCGCGCAGATAAGTTGCCCCTGCAAATCCGCAGAGATCACCGACGACACCACCGCCAAGTGCGACGAGAACATCCTTTCTGTCGAAATGCTTCTGAATCAGGAACTCGTACAGAGTGCGAACCGTGTCCAGATTTTTATTTTTCTCTCCTGCCGGAAAGATAAATGTCTCCACTTTCTTACAGCACTTAGAAATCTGCTCCTTTACCTCCTCAAGGTAGAGCGGTGCCACATTACTGTCCGTCACAATACAGATTTTCCGTTTTCCGGTATCCAGAGCCGGAATTTCCTCATCCAGTCTCTCATAGGAGGACTCCACCACAATATCATAAATCCAATTGCCATCTCTGCGCACATTCAATCTTTCTGCCATCGTATGTTCTCCTTTTCCTGTTTTTTCGTTTCTCCTGCTTCCTGTTTCCAAGCCCGTTTTCTGCCCTGCCATAATTGCTCTCAACTCTCAAAATTCAAGAATTCAAGAATCTTTGCAGTTAAACCCTGTTAAAAGAAAAGCAAACAATCTTCCGAAAAATCGCTGGAAAATTGTCTGCTCTATGTATCTTTTCTTCCCAGAACGATGTCCGTTCCGTATTGATTTTTTCCACAGATTTTTCTGCGGATTTCCTGTTGACCTGCTATTGATTTACAGATGAATATTCATGCCGGAAACTTCCAGACCGCCATTGTTGAGCATCTCCTGAAAATCACCGGAAAGTTCTACGGTCTCCGGTGTTGCAATGAAGATATAGCTGGAGATCTTCTGAAGATTTCCATTCATGGAGTAAGTGGAACCAGAGATGAAATCGATAATTCTCTGTGCGGTTTCTGTGTGGATTCCCTCCATATTCAGAACAACTGCCTTACCAGCAAGCAGATAGTCACAAGTCTCACGCGCATCATCAAAAGAAGTTGGCTTGATTAACGATACTTCCATCGTCTTCTGCTTCATCGGAACAACCTTCGGGGAGCGGGAGAACAGGCTTCTGCGTCCCTCCTCGATATCGTCATCGTCATCATCTCGCTGTGAAAAACGGCTCTTTCTTGAGGAACGATCTCTATCCTCCACCTCATAATCGTCTTCCGTGTCGAACAGGTCCGTATCGTCTATATCTCCATCGTTCATCCGGAAGGTATCCATTACCTTACTCAAAATACTCATAATTCTCTCTCCAATCCTCATCATCTGGCACCAAAGATTCCCGTACCGACTCTAATCATGGTTGCACCCTCCTCAACGGCAACCTCATAGTCACCGGTCATTCCCATGGAAAGTACACTCATGCTAACATTATCAACGTTTTTCTTTTTAATGTCAACAGATAATTCATATAATTTTTTAAAAACAGGGCGATTTTCTTCCGGATGTTCCACATTTGGCGCTATTGTCATCAGACCGCAAATTTTTAAGTGCTTCATCTGGCTGATTGCAAGGACAGCTTCCTCCACTTCTTCCGGCGCAAATCCGAACTTGCTCTCCTCTTTTGCGACATTGACCTCAAGCAGAATCTTCACCTCGCGTTCTTCCTTCTGCGCCTCTTTCTCGATATACTCTGCCAGACGCACGGAGTCAACCGAATGAATCATCTCAATGTGCGGGAGAACCTGACGGATTTTATTGTGCTGAAGATGACCGATCATGTGGAAACGGGTATCCTCTGGCATCTGTGGTGCTTTCTGTACAATCTCCTGTACCTTATTCTCTCCAAAATCACGGGCTCCTGCCTCATACGCCTCGTGAAGATCCTCGATCGGCTTCGTCTTGCTCACTGCAATCAGCGTCACATTCTTCGGATCTCTGCCACTGCGCGCACAGGCAAGATCGATTTTTTCTCTGACTTTTCTGTACTGTTCCTGAATCATCTTTTTTCCTCCTGTATCTTCTGTATTTCCTATATTTCCTGTATTCACATAATCTCTTATGATCTCTCAAAACCTCTCAGATCGATTCTCCATACGAGCAACGATGCATTTACTGATAAATCAGCTCTCCCTCATAGACAGAATTTGCATCAAGTACAATGTGATCAAACACGGCGAGTCCGTAATTGGTTCCCTTCTTCACCGTATAATACTCATCATTTGATTTTAAAATCTCAATCTGCTTGAAGACTGCATATCCCTTGTTGATGTTATAGACGCCCTGAAGAGATGCCGTCTGACCGATCTGGTATCGCTCCTGAGAATTCGGCTTGTCGATATAATCGCCTCCCTTGAGCGGGGCCTTGTCCCCCATCTCAATATAATCATATTCACCATCCGAATAATATATGGTAACAGGAACAAATTCCAATGAAGTTCCTGACTCCGAGTACACTTCTCTCATAAAGCCAATATCTCCATTGTCTCCACCCTTTGCCAGATAATCCTCCGGAACGAGATAGAAATTCTTCTCGGTGACTGCGGTCACAGGAATCTTGAGTCCGTCCATTCTCTCGGTATCCACTTCAAAGTCCACATATCGCTCTCCGACGAACTGCACCATATACTGATGGAAATCCAGTTTTCCGTACTGTGCGCCGTCCGTTCCGGTGAACATCGAAAAATCACCGTCTGTGTCGAGATCATACGTCGGAAATGTCACATGAAGACTTGTCTTGTCGCTGTACTCGGCAACTGCATCTTCCTTCAGCGGAAAGATCAGACTCCAGTCGTCCGAAGTCACCAGCTTGTAAACCGGTGTGGACTGCTCAATCAGATCACCCGATTTCGGAATGGATTTTGTATACTTCGTGCGGTCAAACGAATCTGCACTCACCTGATCCGCCGTGAGTCCCTCCATCCCGTCGATCGCATACGATACCACACCGGACAGCGGTGCTCTCACCTGCTGGAACGTGATTCCGGTCTGCTCCAACATCGCATCAAGATTTCCGAGTGCATTGAAATTCACATACTCGAGGACGGATGCCTCCAAGGTGTAGCGCAGATCATAGACATCCGAAAATCTCTGGTCGCTGTATCCGATAGAAAACGAGGATAACTGACGCTTGATGTCAGAGAGATTCTCGCTCGTGAGCGTCACATTTGCATCCGGGTTCTCCTCCATAAACTTTGCAAGACTTCCGGTCTCATCGATCGAGTAGATTCTCGTTCCCACACCGGCACGTTTTCCCTCGCGAATGTAATAGTTGATGTATCCGCTTCGATCCGTCGACTCGACCTGCTCATTTCGCAAAATCAATCCTGTATACTGGGTATCATTGACGATATTTCCCTCAACGACCTCATAAAACTGAATCTTGTCTTTTCTTACATACTTGTAAACACTGAATATCAGATAAATGAAGATAATTGCAAAAATAATCATTCCCACATTAAAATTAATCGGGCGATGATACCTCACAATTTTCGAATTTTTTGATTTTTTCTTTTTTGCCAAAACGATTTCCTCCTGCGCCTGATTCGGCTCCAATTCATTATAAGAGTTTCCTATAAAAAGTTCAAGCCGTTTTTCCATCTCGTCGTTATGGCCTTATTTCTTCTCATCCAACAACACCTTAATAAGCCAGAAAAACACCATCGTCATCGTTTATTGATTGAACGTCAGCAAACCGGATTAAACTCCCTACACATTTGTCAAACACTCTGAGTTGTAACGATAAAGCCCTCCACCATGAGTTTCTACTCACAGTGAAGGGCTTTCTAAACCGGTCTTTGTAACCGCTCAAATCAAATTACTTAAACTTTATGTATTACAGTGAGATGATGACATCTTTCTGTGCGCTCTCCGGCATATCAGCTGCGTCCATCGATACGCTGAGAACAAAGTTTACCGCATACTTATCACTGATTGTTTCCAAGGTTGTGATGGTGTCAGCGATGTCCTCTCCCTCAAGAGATGCCAGCTTTAAGAAGCTGTCAAGGAACATCGTCTCAATGTCATGATCCTGAGAAATGATTCCGCACAGGAAACCGATGAATCCCTGACTACCACTCAGCGGATACTCATTCACATTGATCAGACGGATCTTGTTGCTTAATTCGTACATATGCTTGGAGCTCTTGTCCAGATAAACGATCGAACCGGTTGCTTCCTTTACTCCCTGATTCGCCATGTCTAACAGATGCTTGGTCTTTCCTTTTCCCTTTTTACCTGCGATAATCTGCACCATAGTAATCTCCTCCTTGAGCTTATTGAATTTGTATAAAATTCTTTTTATATTGACTCAATTATAGTACAAATCACAAAATTTTTCAACGGCTATTTAACAATTTTCTGAATAATATTTGTCATATTTCCATATAGTTCCGGTCTGTTTGATGCTTTCATGACAACAGAGATATAATCCTGATTCTGATCATCCTCACAGCCGAGAATCAGACAATAACCTGCCGCCTGCGTCGTACCGGTCTTTCCGCCGAGCACCGTCACTCCATCCGGAGTCTCACGCTTTCCGGTCAGATACTGGTTACTGCTCTCCCATTTCTGACTCTTTGCGACTCCGTTCGCGTCCTTATACTCCGCAGTATACTCCGTCGTCCCGATAATCTTGCGAAATTCCGGGTACTTGAGACACTCATTGAAGATCAGATACAGATCGTAAGCCGTCGTATAATGCTCCGGATCTGTCAGTCCATGAGGATTGACAAAGTGAGTATCCGTTGCACCGAGCTTCCACGCTGTCTCATTCATCTTATCTGCAAACGCCTCAACACTGCCTGCTTCATAGACCGCAATCGCACTTGCCGCATCGTTTCCAGATGGAAGCATCAGACCGTACAGAAGCTGTTCGAGCGTCAACGTCTCCCCCGGATTGATGTGACAGAGCGAAGCTCCCGCCTCCGTGATCACGGTCTCCTTTCCGACGGTGATCTCCTTTTGCAGATCCCCGTCCTGAAGCGCAATCAGCGCTGTCATAATCTTTGTAATGCTTGCCGGATTCATGCGCTCAAACGGATTTTTCTGAAAAAGCACCTGCTTGTCCTTCACAGAAAACAGCGTTGCCGCCTCTGCATTGACCCCGGAATCCGAAGAAGGTTCCGATCCCGTGACCACGCAGAGATCACTGGCAAACGCAGATGCGCGTTCTCCGGAGGAAGAAGACTCTTCCAGAAAACTCTCCATGCGCCCATTTTCATATAAAGTCTCTGTCTGCCCGCCCTTTCCACATGCAACCAGCGTCAGGCACATGCAGGACAGAGCTGTCGACAGAAACACTCTCCTCTTTTTCAAACCAGTCACCTCTAGCCTCTAGCGGTAAATCTCACGCCATTCCAGATCACCACGATCAAGCGCCTTTACTAAAAGCTCTGCGGTCGCCAGATTCGTTGCAAGCGGAATGTTGTAAATATCGCACAGACGGACAACATCGTTCACATCCGGCTCGTGAGACTTCGGAGTCAGCGGATCTCTCAGATAGATCATCATATCCATCTCATTGTGCTCAATCTGGGCAGCAAGCTGCTGCTGTCCGCCGAGATGACCTGCCAGATACTTGTGAACGTTGAGATTCGTCACTTCTTCCACCAGACGACCGGTTGTTCCCGTCGCATACAATTCATGTTTGCTTAAAATTCCCCGATAGGCAATGCAGAAATTCTGCATCAGTTTCTTTTTTGAGTCATGTGCAATCAGACCGATATTCATAAGAACATACCTCCTTTAATACCTCTCATAATTATTATTTCGTCTTTGCAGTCCCACATTCATCACAATGCCGACTCCAAAATACAGACTCAGCAGAGAGCTGACTCCCGAACTGATGAATGGAAGTGGTAAACCGGTATTCGGAAGAATTCCGGTTGCCACTGCAATGTTGGCAAAACTCTGAAATGCAAACAACGTCGCAAGTCCAACACAGACAAGCCTTCCGGCTAAATCTTTCGCCCGCGCCGCCATCATCAGACACTCATAAACAATCAATGCCATCAGGATGATCACAACAACGGAACCGATAAATCCAAGTTCCTCTCCCACAACCGCAAAGATGAAATCCGTCTCCTCCTCAGAGAGGAAGTTTCCGTTCTTTACCGAAGAGAGCGTCGTCGTATTCAAACCCTTTCCCCAAAACATGCCGGAGCCGATCGCCATGATCGAGTTGTTCTGCTGGAGATTCGCTTCCGCATATCCGGATTTATCAAAGAATGCCAGAATTCGGCGCACCTGATAATCCGCCAGAAATGGTACAGCTCCCAGCTTCAACAAGTAGACAAACAGACCTCCGCACGGCAGAACAACTGCCAGTGCCCCGAAAATCCATTTGAAACTCAGCCCCGCCACAAACAACATGCTCAGGAAAATCACCAATGTCACGAGTGACGTACTAAGATTAGGCTGACTGAAAATCAGGAAGAAAGCAACAAAGAAAAGCCCTCCCCCGATCAACAGTGTAACAAACTGATTGATTTTGTCCTGATACTTGTCAAAGTACCAGGCAAAAAATACAATCAGACCAATCTTTACAAACTCAGCCGGCTGGATCTGACCGATCAGTGGTACGCGAATCCATCTGGTCGCAATACCCTTGCTGACACCAAATACCAGCACGGCACCCAGCATCAGAACACAACCTCCATATACAACAGGCGCCGTGGAAAGGACCCGGTGATAATCCACCAGCGACAGCCCGATCACAACGGCAAACCCAATGACAATTCCCATCACCTGCTTTCCTACCACAGCCATATCCTGGTTGGAAGCACTTCTGAGAACAAAGACACCAATAATATTAAGAAGTAATACATAAAGGAATAAACGAAAATTGTAATTCCTAAAATGATAGTCCAGTAACATTCTTTAATTCCTCTTGTCTGTAAACTTGCGGATCGGAAATGAGGTAAATAACACTTCTTCTTCCTTTTCTCTTTTCAGCCGAATCTCCACCCGGCTGCCGTCAATCTCCGCATATCGAGAAAGCACATCCTCCATATCCTCCCGGATCTGATCAAGAAGACCAAGGCTTAGACCCGCCTGATCCGAAACCAAAAGAAGTTTCAAACGGCTTCTGGCAATCTCACCAGAATTGCTCCTGCCCCAAAAACAGAATCCCTGTCTCATCCTCGGTTTCCCTCCTTTACGCATTCTGTCATGCCCGTTTCAGAAAACCGGAAATCCGAACCAGAATTCCCTTATGAGGATCAAGATCCATTAACGGAATCGTTTCCCCCGTGATCCGTTTGCAGATATTTAGGTAGGCTTGACCCGCCAGAGACGTAGTATCCACAAGGGGTTCTCCCTGGTTTGCCGACACCACAACATCCTCATCATCCGGCACCGCACCGATAACCGGCACCGCAAGAATATCCGATACATCCTCAACCGACATCATATCCCCTCTGCGCACCATGTCCATCCGGATTCGATTGACAATCAGATCCGTCCGACGCATCTGTGCGACCTCGAGAAGACCGATGATCCGGTCTGCATCACGGATTGCGGAAACCTCAGGTGTCGTGACGACAAGCGCCCGATCTGCCCCTGCGATTGCATTCTGAAATCCCTGTTCGATCCCCGCCGGACAATCAAGAAGAATATAGTCAAACTCTCCTTTCAAGTCCTCCACGAGCTTTTTCATCTGCCCGGGATTCACGGAAGTCTTGTCCCTCGTCTGTGCCGATGGCAACAGATAGAGATTGGGATATCTTTTGTCTCTTATCAGGGCCTGTTTCATTCGGCAGTTGCCTTCCACCACATCGACCAGATTGTAGATAATCCGGTTTTCAAGTCCCATCACCACATCAAGGTTTCTCAGACCGATATCGGTATCGATCAGAACTACGCTGTAACCAAGAAGTGCCAGACCTGTTCCGATGTTTGCTGTGGTCGTCGTCTTGCCGACCCCGCCTTTTCCAGAAGTAATCACCATGACTTCACTCATAGAAATGCCTCCTGAAAAATATATTCGCCATTATTTATTTTACATTAAAAGTGAAAATTTTTCCAGTATCTATTTCAAATTTAGCAGACTTAATCCCGATTTTTTTATTGGTTTCGTACAAATACTACAATTTTCCACAAATGCCAGCATTGGACCGCGACCGATTTTTCTGCCCCGATCTCCGTAATGGCAGGAAACCTCCCCGATTTTGAGCTGGAGAGGCGCCATCTCCATCGCGACAATCATCGCATTCTCATTCCCGGAAACACCGGCACAGACACTTCCCCGAAGCTGTCCGAGCACGACAACGTTTCCTTTTGCGGACACCCGCGCACCATGGCGGACATCCCCGATGATCACAATGCTCGCCTCGGACTCAAGCGATTCCCCTCGATTCAAATCTCCGCGGTAGAACTGCCCCGTCTGGGAGGACAGCTCCATCAGCTTCTCATTGAGCGCCTTCTCGCATCTTGCCATCCGCTCGGCATCCTGGTCGAGCAGGCAGAGCACCTCAACCCCGGAGTGCTCTGTGATCGCATTGACAATCCGAAGCTCCTCCGAGGCACTCAGTGTCCTTCCCTGCAAAATCAGGGCAATCTGAATATTGCCCCAGAAGCGGGCACTCTTCTCGAATTTTTCTGCGACAGCTCTCTCCAGCTCCGAAAATGAACAGTCCGGATCGAGATTTACCACCATTCCAGCCTTACTGCTCTTGATGACAACTCTGTTTTTCACAACCTGCTCCCCCGCTTTCTTTTCGATTTTCCGAAAAATACTCGCTCTCTTCTCTTTTTTTTAATCTCTGGTTTCTAGTCTTTCATTTCTAATCTTTAGTCTCCGATCTTGACGTTCGAGACCGCAAGAGCACCGGTGTTGAGGATCTGGTCAAGCGTCGTATATCCATAGTAGAATTTGTAGACATTCTTTGCAACGCTCGCCGCATTCGATGAGGAATATCCATATGGGATATTGACGGTCACTGCAATCTCCGGATTCGTGTACGGTCCGTAAGAGATAAAGAATGCATGGTTTCCTCGGGAGTGTGTCTCCTGCGCGGTACCGGTCTTTCCGGCGATCTCCACCGGAAGATCACGGAAGATCTGCTTTGCGGAACCGTCGGAAACCACGGCACGCATTCCCTGCTGAACCGCATTCCAGGTGCTGTCTGCGACCTCAACATGACCGGTCACCTTTGGCTCATACGTCTTCGTCGTATTTCCCTCATAGTCGGTCACATGGTCAAGAAGCGTCAGATCAAAGACGGTTCCGCGGTTCGCAATCGCAGTCACATAGCGCGACAGCTGAACATTTGTGTAGGAATTCGTGCCCTGTCCCATCGCAGAACGCTCCGGGTCTTCGGTCGTAAGCTCCGGCTGTGCCTCAGAAATCTCAATTCCGGACGGTCGGTCAAGACCAAACATCGTTGCATACTTGCGGAGCGTATTCAGACCGCGCTCAGTCGAGTAATTCCCACTTGCATCGGTCGAGAGGCGATGCGCAACCTCAGCAAAAAAGTAGTTACAGGAATTCTGGATTCCTCCGACAACGTTGAGCGGACCATGTCCGCCTCCACCGACCCAGCACTTGATCGGCGGGGAAACCTCACCGTACTCGCCCGTGCAGACAATCGTGTCATAGAGATTAATCACTCCCTCCTCAAGTCCTGCAACTGCGGTGATCGGCTTAAACGTCGAACCCGGCGCCTTCTTCGCCTGTGTCGCATTGTTGTAGAGCGGAAGCGAGAGATCCTCATTCAACTGGTTAAAGTACGCCGCATCCACGCTTCCGGAAAGACGGTTGTTGTCGTAGCTCGGGTAGGTCACAAGTGCACGCACCTGACCGGTCTTGATGTCGGTAATCACGACACCACCCGTACATGGGTCAAGCGCAAGCTGTGCCGGTGTCAGCTGAATGTTTCGGATCTTCTCGCGGATGAATGTGTAGGTGTATCCGCTTCCATTTGCCTGAAGAAGCTGAACCTGCTGAGCATCATACGGCAGAACACCCTGATCATAGAGTGCGATGCAGAGCTGTTTGCCCGTGATCACATCCCCATTGATCAGATAACGGAAAATCTGCTTGGCAAACTTCGTGTCATCCTGAAGCTGATTCATCACATAATCGACAAGGACAGAATAAATGTCGTCCGCACTCGAGTACTTGCTCTTCACATCAAGACGCGTCGTGTCGATCCAGTTATCTGAGATTCCCGCATAGATGTAATCGCGAAGGCTGATCGTATCATCCTTCCATCCGAGATACGCCGCACTGTTCTGATCGATCTTGTTTTTCTGGATGATTCCGACCGTCGATCCGGACAGATAGTTGTAAATGTAGACCATGTACGCCATCATGTCCTTCGGCAGATCCTTCATCGCCGTCGGGTGATCGCTCATCAGCTCGTAACGGATGCGCTCAAGCACCTGCTGTCTCGATACCATGAATGTGTTGTAAATCTGTTTCTCCGTCACCGATGCATCGTCCTGCGCCATATGGCTTAACGACAACACATTGTTGTTGATCAGCTGATAGTAGGCATCCTTGACCGGAATCTGGATCTTCGACGAGTCGGTCTTCTCAGTGATCTCCACATCGTGATCGACGAGACGGTCGGCAACGATTCCCGCAAGCTGTTTCTCGATAAGATGATAGATACCGATCTGAAGATCACGGTCGATCGTCAGATAAACGTCATTTCCGGTCGTCGGCTGAGTCTCAGAGACAACCTGCATGATGTTTCCCATGTTGTTGACGATGAGGTTTCGGCTTCCCTTTTTTCCCTGAAGTTCAGACTCCATCGAAGCCTCAATGCCGGTTCGTCCGACGACATCGCTCGCCTCGTAATCCGGATTCTCCTTCTGAAGCTGGTCAAGCTGATCCTCCTGCACCTTTCCGGTGTATCCGATGATCGGCGCAAAGTAAATGCTGTCGTTGTAACGGCGGATCGTCGACTCCTCGATTCCGACTCCCTGAAGCTCATCCTCATGCTCCATGATGTCCGCGACGGTCTTGTCATCGACGTATGCCGTGATCGTACTCGGCTCATAGCGCTTGTAGAACACAAGAGCCATCGTATAGCGGATGTTGACGATCTGAAGTTTCTCCCAGTCATTCAAGACAAGTGGATTGCCATTCTCATCCTTCATCTCATTGAGCTTGTAGGCTTCTGCCTTTCGCTCAACTGCTTCCCTCGCCGTGATCGCAGACGGATACTTGCCGGAGGAATCCGTCAGATCGTTGACTGACTTCACACCGTAGTAATCTCTAAGGAAGCGCAGTCTCGCCGACTCCGAGTTCGTCGTGTAGGTGAACTCTCCGTCCGCATCCATGCCGATCTCCAGCTTTCCCTGCACATTACAGCCGTGCTTCTCAAGAATCTTCACCAATCGATAGAGCATTGCATTCATCGAAGCGCTGTCCTTATACACACCCGTGTTCTGGATCGTCACGGAGTACGCCGCCTCATTGTAGGCAAGCAGATTGCCGTTTCGATCGTAGATATTTCCTCGCGTTCCCGGTGTCTTCACCGTTCGCTCTGTAAGCTGAACATAATCATCCAGAAATTCCTGCCCCCGCACAATCTGAAGGTCAAACAGCTTGACAATCAGAGTCACAAACATCACCGTAAAGACCACTGCCAGGGCAAACACCCTCGAAGTCAGAATCTTTTTGGCGGTCTCCCGTATTACTTCCAAAAAATCCTTCAGCACGTTTTATCCGTCTCTCCTATTCCTATTCCGATCTTCCATCTCGCGCAGACGCCTGTCTGTAAACAGGAAGAACCGGTAAATCAAAAGCGTGGTCACCACCGTAAAAATCATCTCGGGGATCACAATTTCCTTTACATAGTACAGAATGTCAAGCCGGTTTCGGATCAGAAACCGCAGGACATAGATATAGAGATTATAGACGACCTCGTTGACCAGACTCAAAATCAGCGGGAGCGTGATATAATCCTCATAATAGTATTTCGTACAGATTCCGTTAAAGTAGCCGATGTTCACAAACAGCAAGGTGTAAAATCCGAACGGACCACTGTAAAACAGATCCAGAAGGATTCCTGCGACGAGTCCGTAATACATGCCCGCTGACTTTCCGTGAACAAAGCCAAACGAGAACGTCAGAATCAGTAGCAGATTCGGAGTCGCAGAGAGAAACGGAATCAGCGGAAACACGCAGTTCTGAATCGTGAATGCCACCACCAAGAGCAGTACATTAATCAGAATTCTTCTCATTCTTCCTCTTCTTCCTCTCTATTCTTCCCCGCTCTGCGAAGTCTGGGGCTCTGTCGAAGTCTCCAATCCAGCTCCTGCTTCTGCCCCGTTTTCCGTTTCAGTTTCGGCTCCGGTTCCCATCTGCGATCCAGTTTCCGATCCAGCACTGGTTTCCGATCCAGATTCTAATCCGGTTTCAGCTCCGGTCGTGGAATCCGGATTGCCCGGAATGTCAGATGCTCCTGCACCTCCCTGCTCTGTCTGATCTGCCTTGAGCGTCGTGATCACGAGAACTTCCTGAAGGCTGTCAAAATGAGCCACCGGAACGAGGTATCCCGACTTTGTGAGACGCGTCGGATCGGTTGTGATGTCGGTCGCATAGCCGATCAGAATGCCCGGAAGATATTTGGAACTGATGTTTGAGGTTACAATCCGGTCTCCGTCCTTGACATCCCCATCTTTGCTGATGTTTGTGATCCGAAGACGTCCCTCACCAAACAGCGTCAGATCGCCGGACACGATACAGGTATCGCCCGACTGCTGTGCCATTCCGCTGACACGGCTCACATCATCGATGATTGAGCGAACTGTCGCATAGTGAGCGCCAACATCGGTGACGATTCCGACAAGACCGCCTCCCGCCATGACGTTTGCATCCACTTGAACGCCGTCTGCCGAGCCCTTGTTGATTCGAAATACCTGGAACCAGTCTCCCGAATCCTTCGCGATCACGCGCGCGCCAATCTTCTGGTACTGCATATAATCCTGATCGAGCTGATAGAGCTGGCGCAGACGATTTAACTCAAACTGCTCCGACTGTAAGCGACTGTTCTCCTCCACCAGAGTGTCAATCTGCTCCTGCATCGCCTGCTTCTCCTCCATCGCACCCGCAAGGCTTGCATAGTTGCTGATCCCGTTATAGAGGGAGGTTCCCGCCCGGTTGACTCCTGACTGAATCGGACTTAAAAAATATCCGATTCCATTTCGCAGAGGATTTAAAAATCCATCTTTAAATGACGTAATTCCGATCAGAAGCATACAGAATACTGACAATCCAATTAAAATGTACTTGCTTCGTTTTGATTCCATTTACAAAAATCCCCGTTCTTTTAAACTGATGTAGGTACTGTCCCCGATGATGATGTGATCCTGAAGACGAATCCCGATAAGCTCTGAGGCTTCGCGCATCCGCTGTGTCAACTGTATGTCCTCTTTGCTCGGCTGTGGATCTCCGCTCGGGTGATTGTGCACAAGAATCAGGCTGACGGCCTGAAATCGAAGTGCCTCAATCAGAACTTCCCTCGGCGTCGCAAGAGAGGCATTGACCGTTCCACGGCTGATCGTTACATCTCCAGTGAGCACCTGTTTCGTGTTAAACATCAGCACACGAAACTCCTCCCGTTCAAGATGACGCATATCCTCCTGACAGTACTGTGCGACAAGATTAGGCGCATCAAGTCTGAGTGGTTCTTCTGCAATCTTCCTATTCCAGATCCGCCTTGAGAATTCTCCGATACACAGAAGCTGAATCCCCTTGACCTGTCCAATTCCCTTGATCGACATCAACTCTGCCAGAGAAAGGTGCAAAAGCCCTAAAATACCCTCCTTCGGGTAATTTAAGGCCAGTACCTTTTGAGCCAGCTCGAGAGAACTCTCGTTTCTCGAACCGGTTCGGATAATAATCGACAGAAGCTGTGCATCACTCAAACAGGCGGGACCCTCTCTTAAACAGCGCTCATAGGGCTGTGCATCCCGTGGCAGTTCCTTCATCTTTACGTGACTCATCTTTCCTCCTCACATGACTCTCCAGGTACGAAGTTTGGAAATGATGATTCTCTATTATCATAATACGCAGGCAATACGGTGTCAATTTACAAAATTCGTAACTGTTCCGTATCTTCACAGTCACGAGCAAAAATCCATTGAAAATTCTTACTTCAGACTTGCAAGACCTGCCTCGACAACCTTCTGTAAGGATTTCATGATACCGAATTTTGCGTGATACCAGGTCAGACCACCCTGGAAGTATACCGCATACGGAGGTTTGATCGGACCATCTGCGGAGAGCTCAATCGAAGCGCCCTGTACAAACGCACCCGCTGCCATGATGACCGGTGCATCGTATCCCGGCATATCCCACGGCTCCGGAGATACAAAGCTGTCAACCGGCGCTGCGGCCTGAATTCCCTGACAGAACGCAATGACTCCCTCCGGAGTTCCAAACGTCACTGCCTGAATGATGTCGTGACGGGACTCCGTGCCATTCGGCACAACCGGGAATCCGAGCTTCTCATATACATTTGCCGCAAAGATCGCACCCTTAAGCGCACCTGCGACAACTGTCGGTGCAAGGAAAAGACCCTGATAGAATGACTGATTCAGTCCAAGACTTGCTCCAACCTCTTTTCCAAGTCCCGGTGCAGACAGACGATAGGAAGCGCGATCGACGCAGTCCTTGCGTCCCACAATGTAACCGCCGATCGGCGCAAGTCCGCCACCCGGATTCTTGATCAGGGAACCAACGATCATATCCGCTCCGACATCGGTCGGCTCGATCCGCTCCACAAACTCACCATAGCAGTTGTCGACCATGCAGATCACATCCGGCTTAATCTTCTTTACAAACGCAATCAGCTCGCCGATCTTTGCAACGGAGAGCGTCGGACGAGTCTGGTATCCCTTAGATCTCTGAATCGTCACGAGCTTTGTCTTCTCGTTAATTGCCTTCTCGATTGCCGGATAGTCAAAAGAGCCATCCTCAAGCAGATCTACCTGACGGTAAACAACACCATACTCCTTGAGGGAGCCGACGGACTCACGGATTCCGATTACCTCCTCAAGCGTATCGTATGGCTTTCCAACCGGAGAAAGGAGCTCATCGCCCGGACGCAGGTTTCCGGACAGTGCCACATGAAGCGCATGGGTTCCGCTGATCAACTGCGGGCGCACAAGAGCACTCTCTCCGTGAAACGCCTTTGCGTACACTTCCTCAAGCGTGTCACGTCCGAGGTCATTGTATCCATATCCGGTCGTTGCAGCAAAGTGAATATCGCTCACACGCGCATCCTGCATCGCCTTCAGCACCTTCATCTGATTGTACTCTGCGGTCTCATCGATCTCCTCAAAACGTTCCTTTAAATCCTTCTCAATCTTCTCTCCAAAAGCAATGACTTCCGGGCTCAGTCCCATCTGAGCGTACATTTCTTCCAGTTTCATCGTTTCTCCTTCTTCTTTATCCAAATTTTATCCATTTTTATACATAGCAAAGACACCCTCCACGAAATGATGGACCTCGGGTGTCTATTGCGGATAGTATACCGCATCTCAAAAAAATTTGCAAGGATAATAAAAAGAACCCGTGTTTTGCGCGGATTCTTTTCCTGATTTTTTACTCTCAATTTTCCCTTCGTAATGGCGAAACTATAAAAAACTATGATGGTTATGATTCTGTCCAGCTCTGACTTCTTCCAGGATGTGATTCAAAACTTTCTCGCGGTCCATGCCAAACTCCTCAAGATTCAGCCATCTCACATCCCGCTCCCGCTTAAACCACGTCAGCTGACGCTTCGCAAAATGGCGGGTTTCTCGCTTGATGATATAAATTGCCTCCTCAAGCGTCGTCTTTCCATCAAGATAGTCAAGAATCTCTTTATAGCCGAGTCCCTGCATCGCGACCATATTTCGCGTACATCCCATGTTTTTGAGTTTCTGCACTTCCTCGACAAGTCCCTGCTCAACCATCTGATCAACGCGCAGGTCAATTCTCTCATAGAGAAGTTTGCGGTCGCAGTTGAGCACATAGTAATAAAAATCGTATGGAGAGGACTTCTCCCGCTCTCTCTGATTATGCTCGGAGATCGGCTCACCGGTCTGGCGGTAATACTCGATCGCGCGAATCACACGCTTTCTGTTGTTTGCGTGAATCGCCTTGGCAGATGCCGGATCAACCTCAGCAAGCATCTGGTGGAGCACCTCATTTCCCTGCTCCTCGCCGATACACTCAAGCTCTTTTCGGATCGAATCATCGCCCTCATTCTCCGTAAAATCAATGTCATAGACGAGAGATTGAATATAAAATCCTGTTCCACCGACGACAATCGGAATATGACCGCGATCTGCGATCTCCTTCATCGCCTGCTTCGCCATGCTCTGAAACCGCGTGACATTGAATTCCTCTGACGGCTCAAGCACATCGATCAGATGATGCGTCACCCCGTCCATCTCCTCCGGCGTGACCTTTGCCGAACCGATATCCATATGGCGGTAAACCTGCATCGAATCCGCACTGATGATCTCTCCGTTCAATGCTTTTGCAAGCCGAATTGAGAGATTTGTCTTTCCAACAGCGGTCGGACCGGTCAAAATAATCAACGGCTGTTTTTTCTGCATAATCTTATCTTCCCCTCTCATCCCGATCAGTTAATTTGTTATACGATTCTCTTAAACTTCTTTTCCAGCTCATAACGACTCATCGAGATGATCGTCGGTCGGCCATGCGGGCAGGCATACGGATTCTCAAGATCTAAAAGCAGGTCAATCAGGTGATCTGCCTCAGCAAAACTCATCTGATGATTTCCCTTGACCGCTGCCTTGCACGACATCGACGCGACTTTCTCGTAAATCATATCGGCGTTCTTCTCCTCGTCGGAGTCCTCGGAAAGTCCGTCAATCATCTCCAAGAGAAGTTCTTTCTTTGCGATCGAGAACAGATTGTCCGGCACTCCACGAACTGCATACTCACGCCCACCGAAATGCTCAATCTCAAATCCAATGTCAGTGAAGTATTTCATATGCGCCTCAAGCATCAGCGCCTCCTGACTGCCAAGCGTCAAAATGATCGGCGGACTCACCATCTGGCTTGTATACTCGCGCGTTTTCAGGCTCGCCATCGTCTTCTCATAGAGCACTTTCTCATGTGCCGCATGCTGGTCGATGATGTAGAGCTGATCCTGAAACTCCACAAGCCAGTAAGTGTCAAAGAGCTGTCCAATCAGTTTGTGATGATTTCTCGATTTTGCTTCAAGAAGTTTTCCGTCAAACAACTCGATCTGCTCTGCCCGTTCATTCTGTCTACTTAAGTCTGTCTGCTCCGCTTGGGTTATGCAAATTTCAGATTTCTCGCTCTGATTCTCATTTGCCAAATCCTGAGCCGTCAAATTTTGAGCTCTGTCATCCTGCATAAATGCCCCAGACATTCTGGTTTCTTCCTGATCTCCTGCACTCAATCGTGCAGGAATCTGATCTGGCGAAATCACATTCTCAGAAATGCCCGTTCTCTCAATTGGAGAAAGCCCCGCCTCCGCTCTCAGATTGTTTTCCAGATACCAATTTTTTGCCTGCTCCGGCGATTCCCTTACAAGAATTTCCGTGAGTCGCTGATCGACGCAGATCGCCGGTTGATTTGTAGGTTGATCTGACGACTGCCCAGAATCTTCTGATTGTCCTTTGATTTCTGATCCCAGATTTTCCAGTTTCATAATTTCCGGATTCAAAGAATTTATGCGATAAGAGCCTATTTCTTCGCGAAGCTGTCCCATCTGTTCTGCTTGATCTCTCTGAGACATCTGATCTCGACCAATCGGATTCTGATCCATTTGATCCATAGGGTCTGCCTGACTGCCAAGACGGTCTCTTCGCCCCATTCGAAGCTGAGGTTTCTGGCTTCCACGGTCAAGCACAAGCTCGGTGACCGACTGCATCTTATCTGCATATGGACTATCGGATGAAGGAATCACGCGCTCGCTTTTGTCTGTCCTGTCTGACTCCCGCGCTTCTTTCACTGGCACTCCCGCCTGCATTCTCGATGAAACACCAGACGATGCTTCCCATTGCGTTTCAAATTGCGCCTTCGGCTGTTTTTCTTCTAAGATCACCTCTGGAATCAGTTCCCGGTGCATCAGCGCATCGGAGATCGCATCGCGAACTGCACGGAAAATCATCTCACCATCCTGAAAACGCAGTTCCATCTTCGTCGGATGCACATTGACATCGAGAAGCTCCGGCTCAATCGAGATGTGAAGAAGCGTGAACGGATACTTGTGTTGCATCATGAATGGGCGGTATGCCTCCTCGATCGCCTTTCCGATGATGTTGCTCTTGATATAGCGCCCGTTGATAAAGTAATTCTCAAAATTTCGGTTGCTCCGCGCAATCACAGGTTTTCCGGCAAATCCTTTGATCGAAATCACATCCCGTGAGCTTTCAATCTCAAGCAGATTTGAGGTAATCTCCCTGCCGTAAATCGTGTAAATAATGTCCTTGAGGTTATGGTTTCCTGATGTGTGCAGCCTGTTCTGATGGTTCTGGATCAGGCGAATCGAGATCTCAGGATGAGAAAGTGCAATCTTCTCGACGAGATCCACGATATGCGCGCCCTCCGTCGCCGGAGTCTTCAAAAATTTCCGGCGCACGGGTGTGTTGTAGAACAGATTTCGTACAAGAAACGTCGTTCCGTCGGGCGCGCCGACTTCCTGAACCTCTCCGCCTTCCCCGCCAGCGATCTCATACCGGCTCGCACTCATGCTTCCCTGCGTCTTCGTGACGATCTCGACCTGAGCGACCGCTGCAATGCTCGAGAGCGCCTCTCCGCGAAATCCCAAAGAACCGATCGTAAACAGATCTTCGACTGACTGAATCTTGCTTGTAGAATGGCGCAAAAATGCCGTTGGAATCTGCTCTTTCGGAATTCCGCATCCATTGTCCGTAACGCGGATAAACGAGATTCCTCCATCGCGGATCTCCACGGTAACCGCACTCGCTTTCGCGTCAATCGCATTTTCAAGAAGTTCCTTCACGACCGAGGCCGGGCGCTCAATCACCTCTCCTGCGGCAATCTGATTGATCGTGCTCTGATCAAGCACATGAATCTCCGGCATTCCTGCTTCTCCTTTCTGTTCGGTATATCTCACTTATAAACTACTTTCCGGCGCTGTCACCGCTCCAGCGGTTCTTAAGCCGTGTCTGAAGTCGATAAAGCGTGTTGAGCGCGTCGATCGGCGTCATCATACCAAGATCCATCGTCTTGAGTTCTTCGATGATATCATCCTCTCTGACTGTGTCAAACAGCGTCAGCTGGCTCATCTCCACATCGTCCGGCTTTGGAACCGGCTTGTGAGAGGAGGAAGTCGCACTGTTCTGTGCAATCTCCTTCGCACGCGTCGCAAGGTCGGCATTGCTGAGCTCCTCGACGAGCTCTTTTGCGCGGTTGAGCACGGAATCCGGCACGCCCGCAAGTTTTGCAACCTGAATTCCGTAGCTCTTGTCCGCTCCGCCCTTCACAATCTTTCTTAAGAAAACGATGTCATCACCCTGCTCCTTGACTGCGATGCAGTAGTTGTTGACTCCGCTCATGATGCCCTCAAGCTCAGTCAGCTCATGATAGTGCGTCGCAAACAGTGTTTTCGCTCCAAGTAACTTTGTGTTGCTGATGTGCTCAACAACTGCCCACGCGATGCTGAGTCCGTCAAATGTGCTCGTTCCGCGTCCGATTTCATCTAAAATCAGAAGACTGTTTCGCGTCGCATTTCTTAAAATATTTGCGACCTCCGTCATTTCAACCATGAACGTACTCTGTCCGCTTGCAAGGTCATCTGACGCACCGACACGCGTGAAGATTCGGTCACAGATTCCGATGTTTGCCTGATCTGCCGGCACGAAGCTTCCGATCTGCGCCATCAGCACGATCAGCGCAGTCTGGCGCATGTACGTCGATTTTCCCGCCATATTCGGTCCGGTGATAATCGAAATCCGGTTCTTTCCATTGTCCAGGCAGGTGTCATTTGCGACAAAGAGATCATCTCTCATCATCTTCTCGACAACCGGATGGCGACCGCCCTTGATCTGGATCGTTCCCCGCTCATTGATCGACGGTTTTACATAGTTGTTGCGCGTTGCGACCGTCGAGAGCGACGCATAGACATCGATCTCCGCGATTGCGCGCGCCGTCTGCTGAATCCGCACAACCTGAGCGCCAACCGCATCGCGCACCTGGCAGAACAGATCATACTCGAGCGAGAACAGCTTGTCCTCCGCACCGAGGATCACACTCTCGAGATCCTTGAGCTTATCTGTCGTGTAGCGCTCTGCATTTGTCAGTGTCTGCTTGCGGATAAAGTAATCTGGCACGAGATCTTTAAATGAGTTTGTCACCTCAAAATAATAGCCGAACACGCGGTTGTACTTGACTTTTAAGCTCTTGATTCCGGTATTCTCACGCTCCTGCGCCTCAAGCTCGGCAAGCCACGTCTTGCCCTCGGTCTTTGCCTGACGCAGACGGTCTGCCTCCTCGGAAAATCCCTCTCGGATGATTCCACCCTCGCGCACCGTGATCGGCGGTTCCTCGACAATCGCACGGCTGATCAGATCTTTGAGATCCTCAAGACCGTCAAGCTGTCCTTCAAGTACCTTAAGATTCTCACTCGTGAACTCTTTCAAGAGTGTCTTGATATACGGTACCATCTCGATCGAACCGCAGAATGCGAGCAGATCACGCGGATTCGCACTCTTGTAACTGATTCGGGAAATCAGGCGCTCGAGATCATAGATCGGATTTAAGTACTCGCCAAGCTCCTCTCTGCTGATATAATTGAGATTGAGTTCCTCGATCGCCTGCTGACGTTTCAGAATGTCCTCTCTGTTGATCAGTGGCTGTTCAATCCAGTTTCTAAGGAGTCTAGCTCCCATCGCAGTGCGTGTCTTGTCAAGCACCCAGAGCAGGCTTCCTCTCTTCTGCTTTTCGCGCATCGTTTCGAGAAGTTCGAGATTTCGTCTCGTCGATGAGTCAAGAATCATGAAATTTCCGCTTGCGTAGGACACGATCGTCGTCAGATGATCAAGCGTATTTTTCTGCGTCTCATAGAGATACTGGAGAACAGCACCCGATGCAATCACGCCACAGTCATAATCCCCGAGTCCAAGCCCCTCCAGGCCTGCCACCTTGAAATGCTCTCTTAAAATCCTTCTGCAATTCTCATCCTGAAAGAAATGTGCATCAAGCGTCGAAACCGTGAAGTGATAGCGATTTTTCATGTCGTCGAGGCTGATCCCGGACATCACGAATGCGTCGTTGCAGATGATCTCCGCCGGAGCAAACTTGTGAATCTCGTCAAAAAGGGAGCGCTCCGAGGATACCTCTGTCACCAGAAAATCTCCGGTCGTGATATCCGCGACGGACACTCCCATCTTGTCATCGAGATAGACGATTCCCATCAGGTAATTGTTCTTCGTCTCATCGAGCGCCTGCGCGCTGGTGATCGTTCCGGGCGTTACCACCCGGATGACCTCACGCTTCACAAGTCCTTTCGCCAGCTTCGGATCTTCCATCTGCTCCGCGATTGCGACCTTATATCCCTTCTGGACCAGTCTGCTCAGATAAGAATCCACTGCATGATACGGAACTCCGCACATCGGTGCCCGCTCTTCAAGTCCACATTCCTTTCCCGTCAGAGTGATCTCGAGCTCCCTTGATGCGGTCAGCGCATCGTCAAAAAACATCTCATAGAAATCACCCAACCGATAAAACAGGATGCAGTCCGGATACTGTTTCTTCGTCTCCATATAGTGCTGCATCATTGGTGATAAACCAGCCATGTCTCAAAAACTCCTTATCTTATCTCATCGTTCCCATGTAGTAAAAACCCTTCGACTCTTCCAGATAAACGTCCACAATCTTACCGATCAGACTCTCATCTCCCGGGAAATGTACCACGGTATTGTTTGAAAGACGTCCGGTCACATAGCCCTCCTGATGGTCATCCATGACCTCAGCAAGCACTTTCTGAACCGTGTGAACATCGCGACCGCAGACCTCAGCGGAAATCGCCTGTACTTCCTTTAAGAGACGGTCAAAACGGACTTTTACCACGTCCTCCGGAACCTGCTCCATCGCTGCGGCCGGGGTTCCACGGCGCACGGAATAGATGAATGTAAACGCACTGTCAAAACGCACACGACGCACAACGTCAAGCGTCTCCTCGAAATCCTCCTCGGTCTCGCCCGGGAAGCCGACAATAATATCAGTCGTTAAGGAGATCTGTGGCATTGCCTCACGGATTCTCTCGACCAGACTTAAATAGTCTTCCTTCGTGTAACGGCGGTTCATCGCCTTTAAGATGCGACTGCTTCCGGACTGAAGCGGAAGGTGAAGATGCGCACAGACCTTATCGCACTCCTTCATCGCCTGAATCAGCTCATCGGACAGATCCTTCGGATGAGAAGTCATAAAGCGGATGCGCTCAAGTCCCTCGATCTCATTGACACGGCGAAGAAGCTCGGCAAACGTCACCGGATTTTTCAGGTTCTTTCCGTAGGAGTTGACGTTCTGACCGAGAAGCATGACCTCGACAACGCCATCTGCAACGAGACGGCGGATCTCTGCGAGAATCTCCTCCGGCTCACGGCTTCTCTCACGTCCACGCACATACGGAACGATGCAGTAACTGCAAAAGTTGTTACAGCCAAACATGATGTTGACTCCGGACTTGAACGGATATTTGCGCTCCACCGGAAGATCCTCGACGATCTCCTCCGCTTCCTTCTGAATGTCAACGACCATCTTTTTTCCGGTCAGACGATTGTACATGGTCTCTGCGAGTTTATAGATGTTGTGAGTTCCAAAAATGAGATCCACGAATGGATAGCTCTTCTTGATCTTCTCGACAACCGCAGACTCCTGCATCATACAGCCACACAGACCGATCAGCATCGACGGATTCTTTTTCTTGATTGAGCCGAGCTGTCCAAGACGACCATAAACTTTCTGGTTTGCATTGTCGCGAACCGTGCAGGTGTTGTAAAGCACCAGATCGGACTTCTCGCTGTCGGACTCTTCAAATCCCATCTTCTCCAAAATTCCGAGAAGTTTCTCAGAATCTCTCGCATTCATCTGGCATCCAAACGTATTGATGCAACAGGTCAGCGGGCGACCGAGAGATTTGGAACGTTCACTGACAAGCTCTGCACATTTCTCGGTGAAATACTGCTGTCTTGCCGGCTCCTTCTCCGGAATTTCCAAAACTTCCTGTGATCTATTCAAATGATCCATTCTCATTACTCCATTTTTCTCTTAATTTCTCTTTTCTTAAACTTATCTGAGTTTTACAGGCATCAGGAAAATATTATAGCACAACTAAAAAATTATTTACAACTAAAACTTTCTCAAATCCCGAAAATTGCTTTGATAATAGAGAAAAAAGCAGGACAGATTTCTCTGCCCTGCTAATCTTGCTTGCTATAACGCTAAGTCTTGTTAGATCTCTTAGATGCTAAATCTTTTTCGACCGTTATCAGTTCTAACTATTCCGATTAGATATTCAGAAGATCGCTGAATTCCTTGAGTGCTCCGTCGGTCTCGTGAGCGAGTACGCGCTTTGCAAGTACCTTTCCAAGCTGTACACCCTCCTGATCGAAGCTGTTGATATTCCATAAGAAGCCCTGGAACATGATCTTGTTCTCAAAGTGTGCGAGGAGTGCACCGATTGTTCTCGGGGTTACCTCATCGCCGATGATGATGCTGGACGGACGTGCGCCCTCAAAATTCTTGTTGCGGTTCTCATCAGACTTACCGCAGGCAAATGCCACGATCTGAGCTGCAACGTTCGCGCAGAGCTTCTGCTGGCTCGTGCTTCCCTGAATCACAACATCGTTCTTCAGCTGGCTGTTCTTGAAGCCGACAAACTGAAGCGGAACGATGTCAGTTCCCTGATGCAGAAGCTGGTAGAAGGAGTGCTGACCGTTCGTTCCAGGCTCACCAAAGATGATCGGTCCGGTCGGGTAGCTCACGCGCTCACCAAAACGGTTGACGCACTTACCGTTGGACTCCATATCCAACTGCTGAAGATGTGCCGGGAAACGGCTTAAAGCCTGAGAATACGGCAGAACTGCGGTGCACGGATAGCCCAGTACGTTGCGCTCGTAAACGCCGATCATTGCATCGAGCATCTCCGGGTTCTCTCGCAGGTTCTTCTTTGCGGAGAGCTTGTCCTCCTCTGCTGCGCCCTCAAGGAACTGTGCAAATACCTCCGGACCGAATGCCAGAGACAGGACAGCGCCACCTACTGCGGAGCTTGAAGAATAACGACCACCGATGTAGTCATCCATGAAGAAGGCTGCGAGATAGTCATCGCTCTTTGCCAGAGGAGAAGTCTCACTCGTAACTGCGATCATATGCTTGGATGCATCAAGACCTGCGTTCTTTAAAGCATCCTTTACGAAGGACTCGTTTGTCAGAGTCTCAAGCGTTGTGCCGGACTTGGAAACAAGAACAAACAGGGAGTGTGCGACATCGATCGAATTCAGCACTGCGGATGCATCATCCGGATCTACATTGCTGATGAACTTTGCCTCCATCTTGAATGCGCCGTTCTTCTTTGCCCAGTTCTCTAAAGCCAGATAGATTGCGCGCGGGCCAAGGTCACTTCCGCCAATACCGATCTGTACAACTGTCGTGAATTTCTCTCCGTCTGCGTTCACGATCTCACCTGCATGGACTTTATTTGCGAACTCTGCAATGCGGTTCTGCTGTTCTACATAGAACTTGCGCTTGTCCACTCCGTCTGCAACAACCGGATCTCCGAGCTGTCCGCGGGTCAGCTGGTGAAGAACGAGACGCTTCTCACCGGTATTGACTACCTCGCCGTTGTAGAGAGCCTCAAACTTCTCTGCAAGCTGTGCCTCCTCGGCCAGCTTCTCCATTGCAGTCAGAACCTCTTCATCAACCTGCTTTGCCGCATAATTGTAAACAAATCCCTCTGCCATCGGAACACTGTACTTCTTCACACGCTCTGCGCCATTCTCACCGGTCATCGCCTCAATCAGATTCACGCGCTCTGTCTTTGCGAGATCCTCAAAGGAAGTAAGGGTATCCAAGTTTTTCCATGCAACCATAATATACTCCTCCTGCTATTGTTCGTTTTCGCAACCACGTTGCTTTTTTGATCAATTCTGATCGTTAAAATAGCTACTATTGATTATACTATGAAATTTCAGAAAATACAAGAAAAAGGAGCAGAATCTTTCTGCGATTCTGCCCCTCTTCTTTAAATTCTCTTATGTTTCACGAAAATCTGACCATCTTGTCAAATAATCGACTTGCTTACTTCTGCTGAGCAAAGCTGTAATTTGCAGTCTCTGCCGGGCCAGCATGCTTATGCTGAGACAGCGGCATAACGTGCATGTTTCCACGCTGCTCGTTCTCTGCCCAGTAGATATCGTCTGCCATCTTTGCTTCCGGATTGAAGGTAACACCCTCGAAGATGTGCTTTACGAACTCCTTGTAGCCGACACGGTCGATCAGGTGACCACCATGCAGGTACTCCGGCTTGTAATCCAGAGCCCATGCAGAGAATTTCTGCCAGTTTGCAAACATGCCAAGGATAACATCCTCAGTTACCCAGTTTAAGAACAGCTTACCGGAACGCGGGTTCTGCTTACCGGTACGTCCACCAAGGGTAACGCGGTACAGGTGCGGTCCTCTGCTCCAAGCTCCGGTCGGGCAGGCGATAGAACACTCACCACAACCTACGCAACAGCAGGTATCCTTGTCGATCTTGCCGTTCTTGTTCAGGCTCAGAACGCCGGTTGCATGATGCTGACAAGCCTCTACACAAGCGCCGCAGCCGATACAACGATCGATGTCGTAGATCTGCTTGTTGATACCCATGATACCGAAATCGTTGAAGTTTGCCTTTACACAGTCGTTCGGGCATCCTGCAACTGCAACTTTGATGTGGTAGTGAGACGGGAAGATCAGCTTCTCGATCTTTCTTGCCAGCTCTGCGGTGTTTGCATTACCCTTGATGCAGTGTGCATTACCAACACATGCCATGATGTTTCTTGCACCGATGGTCGGATAACCGCTCTCAACATCATACTCAGCCGGCTGACCAGCGATCGTATTCATGTCTACGCCACAGCTCTCCACATCAATATCATGAATGTAACCCTTGATATACTTGTTTACTGCCTCGATATTCTCGTACTTGATTCCCGGAATATCAAAGGTCTGTCTGGTTCCGAAATGGAAGGTTCCATTTCCCCATTTCTCACAAATCTCCTGTACCATTGTCAGATGCTTTGCAGCAAGAGCAGCACCCGGAACACGCAGCTGAAGCATGAACTCACCCGGTACTTTAGACTGACGGAAACAGTTGAGACGCACTTTCTTAATATCAATATCCTGATTCATAATCCTTGCCCCTTTCCTTAGTCAATCAGATTCTTAGCCTGTGTATAGTTGAATACCGGGCCATCCAGGCAGACATACACTTCGTCGATACGGCAGTGTCCGCACTTACCTACTGCGCAGGACATCTTTCTCTCGAAGGATACCCAGATCTTCTCTTCCTTAGCACCACACTTTACAGCCTCCAGACCGGTGAACTTCATCATTGGCGGCGGTCCTACGATTACCATCTCGTAATCCTCTCCAAACTCCTTTAACGGAACCTTGGAAACGAACTCGGTAACGAAACCGGTGTTCCAGCCATCCTTGTGGTCACGATCCAGCGTGTAGTAAGTCGTGAAGCGCTCTTTCCATCTCTCAAGATCCTCTTTGAAGATGATGCCTTCCTCGTTCTTAAATCCGCTGATTAAGGTTACGCTCTTCACGTAATCCGGGTTCTCATAAAACATGTTCAGCATGCTCTTTACCGGAGCCAGACCGGTACCACCGGTGATGACTACGACATGCTTGCCCTTATACTGCTCAATCGGCCATCCGTGTCCGTACGGTCCACGCAGGAACAGATGATCTCCTGGCTGCATCTCAAAAATCTCATCCGTTACTTTACCTACAGAACGAATGGTAAACTCCATCCAGCCCTCACCATAGGAGCTGACAGAAATCGGAGCCTCACCTACCTTCGGGATGGAAAGCTGTAAAAACTGTCCCGGATTCGGTTTGATATCCGTAGCAACACGGAAGGTATACTCATGAACGCTCTCACGCTTAATGCTGATGATTTCACATGCTACCGGCTTGATAATGTTATTCATTCTTCTCCACCTCTCTCTCACGCCTTGTCAGACTCAGCTACGATCTCATCGATCGCCTTGCTCATCTTGTTGACAGTTGCTACGATGGAGATCAGTTCCGGACAACGCTCCATGCATCGACCGCAACCTACGCACATATCATAATCTTTGAAACGTGCCTTGTAGTCGTGGAATTTGTGGAGTACTTTGTAACGCATACGATCACCGGCAGTGTTGCGGAAGCTCATGCCACCAGCCATATCGGTAAAGCCCTTGATCTGGCAGGAAGCAGAAGTACGCTTTCTCTCACCAACACGACCATTCTCGTTGTAGATGATATCCGTTGTGGTAAAGCAGGTACAGGTGCTACATGCAATCGTACAAGCTCCGCAGGAGATACAACGCTTGTTATACTCGTTCCACATCGGATGCTGTTTTAACTTGGTCAGGACATCCTTGTTCGGGATCTCCGGAACGGTTACTTTCAGAACATTCTCTTTTACATAATCCGGCGTAAAGTCTGCCTTCTCGTCATTCTCGAAGCATCCTGCAAAATCCTGATCCTTCACGTCAACCAGAAGTCCATCCTCACCGAAGCGAACTGCCAGGGAGTAGTCCTCTGCCTTGTTGGTTCCCATGCTTACGCAGAAGCAGGTATCCCAGCTCTCAGCACACTCCATCATGACAATCTTAACCTTCTCGTTCATGCGCTTGTAGTACATGTCCTCGAAGTTACCGTTGCTTAAATAGATGCGCTCCTGATGATGCTGTGCGTGAATATCACACGGACGCATGAAGATCAGCAGTTTCTTATTGGTTGCCTTGCTCTCGATGAACTCGTCCTCAGTGAAGTAGAACAGAGACTCGGTGATCGGGGTCAGAACCTCTTTTGCCGGGAAGTCAGATTTCTTCTTGTACTCAACTTCCTCAATCGTGTTGATCTTAGCATACTTTACCAGATCGGTGTCAGAATATCTGCCCTTGCCTACGAATCGCTTCGGTGCCCAGATTTCATACTCGTTCTGAAGCTCTGCCAGGATCTTGTTGGCTTCTTCAAAGCTCACTTTGTATCCCATGAAAACAACTCCTCCTTTGTTTTATGCATCCCCGGATTTCCACCGGAAACGCATGAGTTTGCGCCTTTATATGGTTTCCGCCTGCCTCACAATTTCGCCCTGCTGAGAACAGGCAGAAACCTTTTCCGCAATATTGGCTAGCTATATAATTATACTACATTTAAAAGGTAATTTCTACACCTGTATCATATTTTTTATCATCTACGGTGACAGTTACCTTATAAGTGCCCTCAATTCCCTCTGCGCTGATCGGAACCTCAACAGCTCTCGGATCATGCTCAAGAAAGGTTCCTACGCACATTGCAAGGAACGGTCTCTTCGTCGTCGGAACGAAGTAATGACGATTCGGAGCGCCATTCTCGCCCTCAAGGTTGAGCATAACAAGCATGCCCTTCTCAAAACTTGCCTTAAATACAAGACGATCCTCTTCCTTTGCGATCTTTGTCTTGTACTGATCCGGAATCATGCCGGACGGCTCTGCCGGAGCTTCGGTTAAGAACTCCTCGGTCACACCGAGAGTACCAAGGATCTCGCCCTCGCCAAAGCTAACCCGATCCATCTCATCGTAGAGTTTGAGCTTCTCTGCGCGATAGTAGTTTGCCGGCAGATGCATCTCGTACATAACCTCATCATCCTTGATCTCAACAGTGATCGAGCTGAGCTCTACGGTTCCATTGTCGATGCCCTCCGTCTTTGCAGCACCCGGAACGTTCATCCACTCGCCATTCTCCTTGCCGATACCGCCAGAATGAACCATGTAGTGCCCCGGCTCGTAGTACTCGCAGTTGCAGATGTAGGTGGAGAAGAACTCTGCGCCTCTCTCCTTACCATACTGCCATACCTGCTCGATTGTCATATTCTCAGTATCGATGTGGTAGATGACACCGCGTGAGAAGTTGTCCTTCGCTGCGCGGTAGTTTTCTTTTTCTTTCGATCTCCAGTGACCGTTATCAAAGCACATCACATCGCCGTTTGGCAGAATCATGCAGGCATGCTGTTCATACTGCCAGTCGAAGTCTCCGTCTCCGATCGGCTTGAAGAAGTACTTCTGCATCTCCTCCGGCCAGCCGGTCGGATCACCGATGATCCAGTTGAGCTTTCCGGTCTCGAAATCGCGGTTGATGATGATATCCTGGTGACGACCGGAGAACGTCAGAGAATTCGTCTTCTTGTCGTACCAAACTGCATTGTTATGGAACCAGTCGTGACCGTCCTGGCTTCCGGAACCGCCAACCGGATATACCGGAAGAACGTCCTGATGATCCCATTTCTTTAAGATCTCACCCGTCTTTCTGTCTACAAGAACGCAGACATCCTCAACGGTACCGCGCGGAAGATCCTGAGTCAGAATCAGCAGATCGCCGTTCTCCATCTCCCACTCGTCATGGTGATAACCACCCGGAACACGGTACTCCTTGTAGATCTTACCGATCATGCCCATCTCATACACACCTGTCGTATGGTATGGCGGAGCAACCAGGCGATCGGTACCAACGAAGAGACGACCATTTTTTGCACGCTTTAAGTCAAATGCAAGGTTCAGCGTGTTGTACCAACGGGCATCTCCTGCATAGTCATAAGCTGCGGTGCATGCCGGGGAGGTCGGGCTTACGAACACCACATTGTCCTCCATGTACTCCGGCGTTGTCTTAATATAGGTTGGCTTCCAGACTTTCTTCGGTGCCGGCTCGGTCTGAATCTTGATCTCTGCCTTCTCGCCGGTGCTTAACTCAATGATCACGGTATTCTCATAATCTGCATACAGACCGTACACCGGAATTACCATCTTCTTGGAATCGGATGCCGGACGATACATCATATCGCCTGCGCTCTCCTTTCCCTTTACGGTTACCTTTGCAAATGCCGGCTTCTCGTTCTCAAACATCACAAGTGCAGTCAGCGGAGCGATCAGATACGGGTTTAACTTCACATACGGATTCGCAATCGTGTGCTTCTCCTGTGCATACTCGTTTAAGAACTCCTGCTCTGCCTTGTACTGACGCTTGATGATATGTTCTACATTTCTAAAATCGACTCCCATAAGTTTCTCCTATATGACTGTCAAGTTTTGCACCCGGGCTTGACAGTCTGCCTATCCGGGCCTTTCTTCTCCTAAAATTCAAACCCTGAAGCTTATGAATCGTTTATGAATCTTAGCAATGAATCTTGATGCCGGTCTCATACTTCTGATCGTCGATGATGATGCGCAGATCGTAATCGCCCTCTAAGCCTGCCTTGTTGATGTTCGTTCTCGTGTTACGATCATCGGAATCAAGGAAGGTTCCACAGCACATTGCAAGGAACGGAACTGCGGTTGTTGAGATGAAGTAACGATGGATCTCCTCGCCCTTCTCAAGCTGAAGGATAACGAGCTGTCCCTTCTCGAAACGGGAGAAGAAGGTGAAACGATCGATCTCGTCTTCTACTCTTGCGCTGCAGGACTCCGGAAGCATTGCACCCTGGCTGTCTGCCGGAACTTCAGTATCCATCTCAAGGGTAACACCCATCTGACCGAGGATCTGACCCTTGCCAAGCTCAAGATTAATGCCATTGCTGTAAAGTTTCAGCTTCTCACCGCGGTAATAGTTGCCCGGAACATGAAGCTCAAGCATCTTCTTGTTGTCGCAGATCTCAACGGTGATCGACTCAAGATGTCCGCCCTGGCTCGAAGCGAATGCGCCGAGTGCCTCAGACGGGTTGCCATCCTTATCGTAAGCGATACCACCGGAATGAACCATGTAGTGTCCCTCGTTGTAGTACTCTACGTTACAGATGTACGGGGAGAAGAACTCTGCTCCGCGATCCTTACCGTACTGCCATACCTGCTCGATCGTCATATCCTTCGTGTTGATGCGATAACGAACACCTCTGGAGTAGCTGTTGTCTGCACTCAGGAACTGCTCTCTCTCAACTGCCTTGTGACCATAGTGATGGTTATCGAAGCACATCACATCGCCGTTCGGAGTAATCACGTTAGCGTGCTGTTCATACTGCCACTCAAAGTTGTTGCCGATCGGCTTGAAGAAGTACTTGTCCACCATCTCCTGCGGCCAGCCTGCCGGATCACCGATGATCCAGTTCAAATCGCCGGTCTCAAAATCGATGTTGACCATTGCGTCAACATGACGACCGGAGAAGGTCAGGGAGTTCGTATTCTTGTCATACCAAACAGCGTTGTTGTGGAACCAGTCATGATCAGACCAGCTTCCGGAATGGCTCACGGTCTCCGGATTCAGGAACTTCTTGTAATCCCAGGTCTTTAAGATTGCACCGGTGTTGCGATCTACGAGAACGCACATATCCTCAACAGTGTTTCTTCTCAGATCATCGGTCAGAACTAAGAGGTTGCCATCTTCCATCTCGAACTCATCGTGATGATAGCCGCCCGGCAGACGGAACTCCTTGTAGATCTTACCACACGGGCTGATCTCGTACAGACCGGACATGTAGTACGGCATCTGAATAACGCGGTTCGTACCCATGATCAGATTGCCATTTTTCAGTCTCTTTACGTCGAATACGCACGGGATATTCATATGCCATCTTGCATCGCCTGCATAGTCAAAACCAACTGCCAGATCCTCACCTGCCGGAGATACCAGAATAATGTTGTCCTGTAAATACTCCGGAGTCGTATCCATCGAGAAAATAACTTTCTTGCCGTCAAATACATCCGGAACATCAATCGTGACAACGTTCGTCTCTCCGCGGTATGCACGGATCTCAACCTTGTTCTGATACTCAGAGTACAGACCAACAACCGGAAGCACATGCTTCTTTGCCTTCGGGAAGGTGTGGCTGATGTTTCCCTGTACCGTCTTTCCGAGAACGGTCAGAGTCACTGCGGTCTCCTCCTCAGTCTCAAAGCAGATGACTGCGGAAAGCGGGTTTACGAGGTAAGCGTTGTAGACAACAAGCGGATTGGCGATTGTATAATTGCCCTCCTCAAATCTCTTAAGCATCTGTGCCTCTGCCTCTGCCTGGCGGTTGATCAGGTGATCCTGAAAGGAATAATTTACTGACATAAGTTTCTCCTCCTGTCGGGACAGATCCATAACCCCTTAGGATCTGCCCCTTCTTTCTGTTTTGTTTTTTGCTTTTTTATGTTTTATAATCTGTTTTATAATCCATTCAGATTATAATATAATAACTACAAATTACTTGCTGATTACTGATGATCCTTCAC
Source organism: Brotaphodocola sp. (assembly GCF_983179755.1). Taxonomy (NCBI): domain Bacteria; kingdom Bacillati; phylum Bacillota; class Clostridia; order Lachnospirales; family Lachnospiraceae; genus Brotaphodocola; species Brotaphodocola sp. Next base: position 52,353 of record NZ_CFAHBC010000009.1, read on the forward strand.
GAGCTTGATGATAACCGGCTTCTGCTGAAGACCCTGTAAACGTCCAACCTCTGCGCCATCTTTTAACAGAACGAGAGTCGGATAGCCGGTTACCCCATACTCAGCAGTCAGATCCTTGTTCTGGTCAAAATCCACTTTCAGGATGGTCAGATCATCGCCAAACTCCTTCTCAACATCCTTCAGTACGAAAGAGAGCATCTTGCACGGTCCGCAGGTGGTAGAAAAGAAATCTGCCAGTACCAGACCCTGTCCTGCTAACTCTTTAAATTCTGCGCTGTTTACTTCTTTAATCATTGGTTGATTCCTCCGTATTCGTTGTACTTATTATTCGTTTGTTTGATTGCGGATCTGTGTGAGCAATTACTTTCTCAAGTTCTGCACATAATGAGCAGCTTCCTGTGCGGCAATTGCACCGTCGGAACATGCGGTGATTACCTGACGAAGGTTCTTCGTCACGCAGTCTCCTGCACCGAAGATTCCCTCTACCGGGGTATGCATGCGATCATCAACGGTCACATAACCCATCTGGTTCAGAACACCGAGATCCTTTGCAAACTCTGTCGTCGGAGTCAAACCGATGTACTCAAACACACCGTCACATGCAACCGTGTTCTCCTCGCCGGTCTTTGTGGACTTGAAATGAACACCGGTCAGCTTCGTATCTCCGGTAAACTCAAGAATATCCTGATACGGATAAATCTTTACATTTTCCATTGCACGGAGCTTGTCACATGCGATCGGATCTGCGGTCAGATCAAACATCGTCACGATTGTCAGGCTCTTTACGATACCTGCAAGGAAGATCGACTCCTCAACTGCGGAGTTTCCACCACCAATTACAACAACGTCGCGATCGCGGTACTGAGCGCCATCACAGATTGCGCACCAGCTGATGCCATTTCCGCGGAAATTGTCCTCCCCCTGGACATGGAGACATCTCGGACGTGTTCCGGTTGCAAGAATGATCGTGCTTCCGGTGAACTCTTTGCCGTCCTCCTCGCAGATTACCTTCTTCTCTGCGCCGTCGTTCTGAATTTCCTTGACAGTCGCATAATCGAAAGTGATTGACGGGAACTCCTGAGTCTGCTCAAACATCTTGTATGCCAGCTCTGCTCCGTTGATAAAACCGGTTCCCGGATAGTTCTGAATCTCATTTGTATTGATAATCTGACCACCCGGTGCCAGCTTGTCAAGCAGAAGCACGGTCATGTCTGCTCTCGCTGCATAGATTGCAGCAGTCATTCCAGCAGGACCTGCTCCCACGATAATCACATCATACTGTGCCATAATTCCTTCTCCTTAACTAACTTCTGTTCATTCTTACTAATTCTGATAATTCCAATTCTTATCTTACAAGCAATTAGAATAAAATCTCTCAACTCTTTAAATTACTTATACCTATTACCTATCCCCTGTCATTCCAATGTTTTATGATTTTCACAGACAGATGAGTGTCACTTTTTGGAGTTGTTGTCTCTGCGTCTTTGCCATCGTTTTTATCTACACATATCTACACGTTTTCACACATTACATTCTGTATATTCTGTATCATACATATCCTGTGTCATGTCTCTGCTTTGCGGTATCGCCTCCCGCTTGGCAGTGGAATTACATCAGCATGCTTGCTAACGGAACACCAACGACCATCACAAGGATGAACTCGATCAGAACGATCGGCAGAGTGTACTGATATACATACTTCGTCTCAATCCATTCCTTGTTACTGTGCAGGATTGCTGCAAACGGAGATGCTGCCGGAGTAACTGCTGCGGACATCAATACAAACAGAATCAGCAGGGTTACGATCGGTCTCGGATCTGCTCCGGACTGTGCACAGTAGGTTACGAGAACCGGCTGAAGGATCATACCGATTACAAGGCTGTTACACAGGTTTGTCAGAACTCCTGCAACCAAAAGGATCAGGATTGTAAATATGGTTGAAGACATTCCGTTGAAGATCGGGGAGAGCACATAGCTTAAAAATGCGCTGACACCGGTGGACTCGTTCGTCAGAACGTTACCAAGCATGATTGCTGCAACGATGATGAAGTATGCACCCCAGTTTAAGTTGCCTGCAAGTACCTTCGGGATCTCTACTGCTGCCTTGCCGTCAATACGGATTGCTGCCAGAACTGCTACAACAAAGAGCGCAAGTCCGTAGCTGTTGCTGGACAAAAACTTCATGCCCGGCAGAGACGGAAGCAGGGACGGAAGCATCATACCAAGAACGAGAAGAACGAATGCTGTGGACAGAACTTTCTGACGCAGATCCATCGGCGGAAGCGGATGCTTGTTCAGCTCTTCTACATCGTAATCTTTTAACTTCGATGCATCCGGACGAATCACAAATTTCGCATAGAGAACGGTTGCGGTGATAATCGTGATTCCAAGAACGATTGCAACGATCAGGTAAGAAGCGTTGTTTACAGAAATCGGACCACCCGGCATGCTCTCTGTGATACTCTGGAAGTTTGCTAACAGAGCAAGACCATTCTGCATGTACGGTGCCATCGGGAAACCAACGAGTGCAGAAGTAATTACGAGTGTCAGCATAACTCTCGGGAATGCATCGCCTTTCTTATAACCGATCTCATCAAAGATATCGTACAGAACCGGCCAGAACAGGAAGATTGCGGTGAAGCAGTTGATGAATCCTGCAATCAGATAAGAACCGATGCAGATGACGAATGCCATCATCCATGGCTTACCGTTTGCAAACTTTCTTGTCAGGAAGAAACGTCCGATGTAAAGAGTTACTTTGTAGTAAACAAGTGCTCCTGCTGCTACCATCAGGAAGAAACTCTGACGGGCAACCGGAGATCCGAATGCGGACTGAAGCACTGCATTCATCGGTGCATAGTCAGAAAAACCGACCATCGCAATCGCAAACAAACTGCTCCAGAGTGGATCTACAAATGTCCACAGATACAAGGTTCCAAGGAAAATGCCTACAACCTGCATACCAACTGGTGTAATCTCCGGCAGATTAAGCGGTAAATACCGGAAAAGCACCATGATTGCAACTCCAATTATGGAGTGAACAATCGTCATCGTGTCTTTGTTTTTTGAATTTGCCATGTGTCAAACCCCTCCTACACTTTTGTTAATTAATTAACACATGAGGCAAAACGCAACAACTCCTATAAAATGCGACCCTCACTTTTAGCTAATACTACCATTTTTTTCTTGTTAAAGCTATAACACACGTTATATCTGATAATATTTTTCAGTAGTTTTATTTTTAAAACTATGTTACAATTAGTTTGGAGGTATAAGAACTATGAAAGAAAATTTCAGAAAACTGCTCCGCTCAAGGGGAACCAAAATCCATCTTGACAAGCAGGTCTGTTTAAATATCAGCATGGATTCACCTGGGGCTGACTGCTGTTATTTACTTGAAGACGGAATCTGTGCACTGACAGGCGTGACAAGCAACGGGGAAGAGACCGTTTACCTGTACTTCTACCCTCCTCGCATTGTCGGATTCAATCAGCTCTTAATGACTCACGGAACTTCTCATCCCGTTGAGTTTTCGATTATTACAAAGACAAAATGTACACTTTACCGCATCAGCTTCTCTGCCTTTCAGGATCTGATGCAACACAATCCCGCATTCAACACCTTTCTGATTCAGACACTCTCTGACAATTATTATGAAGTTCTTGTTCATTTTCATCAGAGACTCGACGAGTCGGCTGTAACGGGCTTAAGCCGTCTGCTTCTCAACGTCGCAAAGGAGAAGGATGGCATCCTGACCGTTCCGAAATTCTTTACCTATGCGGAGCTGGCGCGCTATCTCGGAACGCACCCGGTGACGGTATCGCGCATCATGGCAAAGATGAAACAGCGCGGTTATCTGTCCAAGAACAGCAACGGGATTCTGATTGAAAATGTGGAAGCACTGCGCCAAATTGTCCATGGAAATGGGGAGCTTTGTCTAAATTATTAAAAACTTAACAATCGTTATGGATTTTTTTATCATTTTGTACTATAATCTGATTTAAATGGGTAGGATTACATTAATCATTTTAGAGGAGGATCTTTCTTATGATGGGACAAGCTACTAAAATTCAGGCAAAGGACAACCCAAAGGTTGCTCTGCGTGTGACAAAAGGTCATTTTTCTTCCGACCGTTTCCATATCAATTATTATATTGATATGTCTTCTCTGAAGATGCGCCAGTCTGAGGCAGAGGCTGTTGCAAAGGCAATGGTAAAGAAGTATGTAAACCGTGTTGGTCTTTCCAAATCTTTCGGAATCAGCGATGAGGTTCTTCAGTATTCGAAGGCTTTCGCCACGAAGAAGACGATCGATACGATCATCTGCATGGACGGATGTGAGGTAATCGGTGCTTACGTTGCACAGCAGCTCTCCGAGATGGGATTCAACACCACCAACATGCACAAGACCAGCTACATCATCACTCCGGAGTTCGATTCTACCGGTCAGATGGTTGTCCGTGAGAACATCATTCCGATGTTGAAGGACAAGCACGTTCTGGTTGTTCTTGCAAGTGCAATGTCTGGTCATACGATCATGAAGAGCATCCGTTGCATCGAGTCTTACGGCGGAATCATGGAGGGCATCTCCGTTATCTTCGGTGCTGTATCTGAGATCGATGGTTATCCGGTAAATGCAGTCTTTGATATGAACGATATTCCGGACTTCAAGCTGTCCGATCCGCACAACTGCCCGCAGTGTCAGGCAGGCGTAAAGCTGGATGCAATCGTAAACAGCTACGGATACACAAAGCTGTAAGGATATACATAACAATAAAACAAAGTCGCAAATAAAATGATATAAAACAAAAAAGAGAGAACACTCTAGGCTTTCCAAAAATTCTGGAGTGTTCTCTCTTTTTCATCTTTTTAATCGTAAATACCTTGTTCAATTTTTCACATTCTTACAAGTCTACTTGCGCGAAGCCTCGATCTCTCTGATCAGTTTCATCACTCTCTTCTGGCACAATTTTCCGAAATATTCCCTGCAGGAATTCACCAGCTCTGGCTCTTCCTTCACACAATCCTGATAAATTCGCATAGGCAGGTTCTTTGCAAGAATCTGAATGTTCTGTTTTACCTCTAAATCCGCAATCAGACCCTCATCGCGCATCTTATCTTCATCCACTCCTTCTCCACGCGTCGAGGCGTCACAATCTGCTCCACAATCGCCTGAGCTTTCCCAATCTCCGACCGTTTTTCAGGATCTTCGACCTGCTTTTTCTTCTTTCGGACTTCGGCAAAATTTTCACAGACTATCTTGATCACAGAGGGGTTCTCCCTGTCCTCCGCGCCTAACTTCGTCTGATTTTTCACAATAGCACCTTCTCCCTGATCGAGTGCAATCTCAGACTGTCCGACAAAGCTCCTACAATGCTCCCAGGAGACAAATGGTCCCTCATAAAATGTCTTCACATAAGTCAGGTTCTGTCTCTCACAAAACTCCCGCACCGCGGACTGTGGCAGATAAGTTCTCTTCTCGGTGTCGTAAATATCATACACATACCATTTGTTATACGCTTCCGGTCGATACTCCACTGCATGAGGAATCAACCATTCGCCAAAAATGGCATAGGATTCCGTCTCTCTGTACTCCTCTGCCGGAAGCGTCTGAACGTAGCTCCAGAATCCCTTAAGTGCCTTGTCGTCAAAGAGCTGCTGATTTCGTGAAAATACTGCCAGCTTTCCGGTCTCTCTATCGTAACGGATCGACACATTTGCTCCATCAACTTTCTCCTGAATCACAATGTGATCTCCAACTGAAAAACCGCCAATATTAGATGCTGTACCTTCATCCGCCTGTTCTCGGATTCTCTGAATATCCATAAAGTGTTTAATTTTCATAAACTTTCCTCCTTTTCCAGAAAAAAATAAATGGAAAACTTTTTCAGATACTAGTAGCTATTCTAGTCATCATATCTTTTCCAGCATTATGTTTACTTGACTCGCTCGATTTGCTATGTTACGATTGATAAAACTATAAAATAAATAATAAAAATCAACCTGAATCAATCATTACTAATAAATCTAAATCGTAATAATAAATAAAGGAATGAATAATCACTACTATGGCTAAAAAAAACACGCGAAATACGCGCGGTAAAATTGTCAGCGCAGCATGGAAACTCTTCTATGAACAGGGCTATGAGGATACTACTGTGGAGGAGATCATCGATCTCTCAAAAACCTCCAAAGGCTCTTTCTATCATTATTTTGACGGAAAAGATGCTCTTCTCTCTACACTCAGCACCATTTTTGATGAGAAATACGAAGAGTTAATGGAACAACTCACCGATGAGATGAGTGCGATGGATCAGCTTCTCTTTCTCAATCAGGAACTTTTTCGGATGATCGAAAACAGCATCTCCCTCGACCTGCTGACCCGCCTTTATTCCACTCAGCTCACAACAAATGGGGAGAAGCATCTGCTCGACCACAACCGAATCTACTACAAACTCTTGAGAAAAATCATTGCGAAAGGTCAGGATAACGGTCAGCTCAGTCATCGTTTAAACGTCAGCGAGATGGTAAAGCTCTATGCACTTGCTGAGCGGGCACTACTCTACGACTGGTGTCTCTGCTCTGGCGAATATTCTCTTGCAGAATACAGCCGTCAGGTCTTTCCGTCTTTCCTCAGCAGTTTTCTTCCGTGATTCTTGCATGTGTGATTCTTGCATGTGTGATTCAGGTGTTTTCTTTGAGTGAAGCTCTTTCCAGAAAAAAGCCGGGAAGGGCTTTTTTGTAATTTTCAAATATCTTCTATATTCGTAAGGATTGTTTACAAAAAAATGCATTTTTCTTTCTCGTAATATTTTTATTTATCGTCTAGTTGTTTTTCTATATAAAATATAGTGTTTTTAGATTTTTATCATTAAATCGTACAGTCTTTATTCTATACTTTATTCTGTATTGTGGTCTGCTTTACTGTATGCTATAATCGACCTCAACATTGCAGATCACAATAAATTGAATATTTCAATTATTTCAATTTATTTATATTATTCATAATTTTAAACGGATCTGCGGGAATGAGGAGGGAATGGCTTTATGATTTCAGGACAGATTGGAATTCTCATCTCCATTGTCGTCTATCTTGTCGCAATGGTGTATGTAGGATTTTATTTCAGTAAACAGGGAAGTGGAGATTCCACAGATGAGTTTTATCTCGGCGGTCGAAAACTCGGACCGTTCGTCACCGCAATGAGTGCAGAGGCTTCCGATATGAGTAGCTGGCTTCTCATGGGTCTTCCGGGTGTCGCCTACTTAACCGGAATTGCAGATGCCGGATGGACGGCAATCGGTCTCGGAGTCGGTACTTATTTGAACTGGCTCTTCGTTGCCAAGCGTCTGCGCCGTTACTCGATCGCATGCAATGCAATCACGATCCCGGATTTCTTTTCAAGAAGATTTCGCGATGATAAGAATATTTTGATGTGCATCTCCGCACTCACCATCCTTGTCTTCTTCATTCCGTACACCGCATCTGGATTCAAGGCTGTCGGAACACTGTTTTCGAGCCTCTATCAGGTAGACTACCATGTGGCAATGATCGTCGGAGCTGTTGTCATCGTCGGCTACACGGTTCTTGGCGGATTCCTCGCTGTATCCACGACCGACCTGATCCAGAGTATTGTTATGACGATCTCTCTGATTATCATCGTGTTTTATGGCATCCATCTCGCAGGTGGCTGGGATACCGTTGTGCAGAATGCTTCCTCCATGGCTGGTTATCTCTCGATGACGCAGATTCATGACCGTGCAACGAATTCAGCTTCGCCGTACAGTCTCCTCACAATCATCTCCACTCTTGCATGGGGACTTGGATATTTTGGAATGCCACACATTCTCCTGCGCTTCATGGCAATCGAGGAGGAAGAGAAACTGACTCTCTCCCGCCGTATCGCAAGCGTCTGGGTATTGATCTCAATGTGCGTGGCAATCCTGATCGGTATCATCGGCTACGGTGCTTCCGTCGCAGGTGCTGTTCCGCTGTTCACCCAGAGCTCTGAGTCTGAGACGATCATCATCCAGTTTGCAAACCTGCTGAGTCAGCACAATTTCCTGCTTTCTCTGATCGCAGGTGTCGTGCTCGCAGGAATTCTCGCCTGCACGATGTCGACCGCGGACTCCCAGCTTCTGACCGCTGCCTCCGGCATCTCTCAGAACTTCCTTCAGGATTTCTTGAAAATCAAGATGAGTGCAAAGACTTCTATGCTCTGCGCCCGTCTGACAATCATCGGCATTGCACTGGTCGCAGTCTTCCTCGCATGGGACCCGAACAGCTCTGTATTTGCGATCGTATCGTTTGCATGGGCAGGCTTCGGCGCTTCGTTTGGTCCGCTCGTCCTCTTCTCTCTGTTCTGGAGACGGACAAACTTAAGTGGTGCACTCGCAGGCATGATCGCCGGTGGCGTCATGGTCTTCGTCTGGAAGTACCTTGTCCGCCCGATGGGAGGCGTCTTAAACATTTACGAACTGCTTCCGGCTTTCCTGATCTCCTCCCTCGCGATCGTCGTGGTCTCCCTCCTGACTGCACCGCCGTCAAAGGAGATCTGTGACGAATTTGATTCCATTTAATTCAGATTAATTCAAAATTTATTTTCAGAGCGCGCCATAGTCAGGCACGCTCTGTTTTTTGTCCTGCTTAATTATCTTTTCATTTTCGCATCTTCAATTGGCAATAACCAGCTCCAAGGAAAATCCGAAACAAATTCTGTCTCCTGTGCAAAAGGTCTTTCCTGATTTGCACGTTCCTGTTTATGCCGTTCTCTCATATATGCTTTGACATACTCCGTCTCTACGTCTTTTTTTGCCTTCTTTCTCGCTTCCACGTTGCATTCCACTTCCTGAATGTTTCGTTTAATCTCCTCAATACGTCTCTCATGCTCTCGGATCTTGGCGCGTTCCATCTCCAATTTCTCTTTCCACTCATCCACCTGAGCTTCTACATCCTCTTTCTTTTCAATGATCATCCCGATATTAAAATTAATGAACTCTGTTTTGAGAACGCTAAAATCAAGTCTCCACATTCCATTTTCCTGATTCACAGAAAGATTCTGGACTTTCTTCTGCACACTTGAAGTCCTTGCAAGTTCCTCAAACTTCTCAAAAAACTGCTCGGCATCATGTGCATCATATTTCATGATTTTGACAAGCTCATCCTGATCCATTGCATTTTTTCTGTATGCCAAATATAAGAGTGCAATCCAATATTCTGCCTGCATCTCCATATATTTCTCTGTGAAAGCATCAACCTGATCTTCTCCTGTAATAAATTTCATCTTCGCTATATAGCGCCCCGACTTCCTATACCGTTCTTTTACATCCTGATAAAAGGTTGCGAACTCTGACTTTTTCTCCCACTCTGACTCATCCTTTTCATCAAAAAACATATCTCTCATTTTTCTTTGCTCCTCTCCGTAAAGTCAATTCTTTGTTTTTTATCTTTTGTTTTTCCTCTCTTTCTGCTCCTATTATACAAAGTTTCTTTCATCCATATTTTCCAGAAAAAAATTCTGGAAAGGAAAAGAGTTTGCAGAGCAACATTTTCAACATCTTCTGCAAACCCTTTTTCCATACTTAGACTCTATTTTCCCACCGTTCCTCTATCCGTTAATTTTCTAATCCTCCTCCGAAAGAAACGCTCTCGCAGAATCAAACATCTTTTCGCGCCGAAATTTCTTATATTCCCGCTGAAAAACAGCATAATTATTTCCGGTCGGATTCTTTTTCTGGTCACGCTTAGAGCAATAAACGGCAAACTCGATTGCCTTAAAATCATACCGATATTCCTGAACCACCTCATAGTAGGCTCTTGCCACAACCTCCGGAGAATTCCGAAATGCCCCACAACCAAACGCACCGAGAATCAAGACATCCGCTTTTTCCACCTTTGCAATCTCAAACAAACGCTTTGCACGCTTTTTGTGAATTGCGAACAGTTCGTCGTCTGTCAAAGTCAACAGTTTTGACAGCTCCGGATTCCAGATATTTGACGGATTTGGGCGCAGATTTGGTGCCGGAAGTGTGATCACATCGAGCTTCATCCACTGATCTCTCGGCAAAAGCAACATCCGATTATCATCCTTAAAAACCATCACTCCCGGCGTATAGATGGCATCGTCATTGTAAGACGCATTTACGGTTCCATCCCTCAACATTCTGCGATGTCTCTCATGAAAAACATTCCGCATTTTTTTATCGGAAAGCAATGGATACAAGGTTGAAACCAGGTAGAGCGACTCCTCCTGCGCACTCGATCCCTTTGTGACGCCTCCGCCCGGGTTCGTAAACGAGGCAAAGTTGTGGACACAAACCTTTTCTCCGCGATATTTCATTGCAGATTCAAAAGATTTCTCCCCACTCACCCGCACAACCGCCTTTTTCTGAAAACGAGGCTCTGATGCCACTTCTACTTTTTCATTCTCATAAATAATCTTCTGATTCTTTAACGATTCCTGTATCAACTCTGCAAAAAACGGCTTCTCAAAATACTGACAGGTGTCCTGAAAGACAGCGATATTCTCTTCTCTACTCATATTCTTTTCTCCTGATTGTTTTTTGTTTATACTTATGTCTTTGTTTATCTCTTTGTGTGAATCCAATTATTTTATGGATGGTTTCCTTTTTTTCGAGAACTGGAATCGAACCAGTGACAAACAGCAAATCAAAAATCAAAGCGATCATTCTCTCACGTGCTTTTCAACCAAGTTGTTTTCTTCTGTTGATGGTCTTATTATACTTCACTTTTTCCCACGGTTTTTCCAGAAAAAAATTCTGGAAAGGACTTTTTCATTTCCAACCGCTATGTTTTTACTGATGAATTTTCGTTTTTATTTACAGAGGATATCCTGCGATATGCTAGAATCTATTTACGACTAGACATAAAATCAACCAAAAATCAAATATCTCAGAAGGGGATTGTCTCCTCTCCTGAGATATCTTGCGATCCCCACCTATTGAGGAGGGGATATACACTCTGAGTTATAAGTCATACGGTGAACCCGGAATCTCATATTTCCGAAACATCTCCTGTCCAAACTCTGGATCAGTACAAGCTCGATTATACAGGTCACTTTCTCCGTTCAGCTTCATTTTAAAGTAAAGCAGTCGATAAGCTTTTAAAGTTGTTGCCATATTTTTTTCAGAAAACGGATCTTTATCTTCCGAAAGTGCTTCCTCCTCCTCAAGATCCCAGATTGCAATTTTTTCCTCAAACCATTCCTGCCATTTTTCTAACAGATCTTCTTCGAGAGGCCAATAATAAACTGCATCTGATACCGCCGATGTAATCTGATCGCGCATCTCCTCTTCCCAATCCTCCAACTCTTCTTCCCGAGATTCGTCAACCTGAACTTCTACCTGAAGAGAATCTTGTTCCTTCAATCCCAGTTCCTGAATGAGATCATACGGCAATCTCAAAAAAACCTGATAAATGCCATCTCCCTCATCTCGAAAAAGCATGCACTGATCCTGCAATTCCATCTCACTCTGATACTTTTCTTCGGAAAGTATTTCTTCCAGACATTTTCTTAATTTTGTCTCTCCTCGGAGATTCATCAAATTTGTGAATTCCACAAAATCAGAAAAGAAATCTGCTTGATCGCCAACAAAAGGTTCTTCATACACCTTCGTTCCCTCCGTTGTTTTTTTGTTTTTCTGATTATTCAAAAGTGCTTTATCTCGCTCGCAATCGAGAAAATCTTCGATTGTGTAACGGGGCATTTTTATGCCCGAGCGATATTCCTTGTGCTCCATTAAATAGTTGATATACAATACAAAACCATCCAATGTCTTCTGCGCCATATTTCCATTCTTTCTCACTAAATCAAACCCTGAATGCTCGAGCGGAATAAAATATTTCTCCGTGTTGTTTTTATCGACAACCGCTCCACCCTTTCGTATTGTTTCGGTTGTCCCTCGCCGTACAAAATGCCAGCTATAAGATGGACCAGTGCTCAACAACATTTGTTCTATCTTATCTACATCCACAGCCCTTTTTGTATTTGGTGAAATTGTTCTTTCTACCTTTTTCATCTTATTCTCCCCTTTACTCACAGAAATTACAACATGATTTCTCATTGATATAAGAATCGGCTTTTATCTTAATTATAGCAGACTATTTTTTCTTTTCAATCCAACTGTAAGTTTAATGTCCTCATTTAAGCAATTTCTTCACTTCTTTATAAAAATGCTTGTCAGCGCCTTTCCTTCCATGCATGCTCCGGCACTTTTTCTAATTCTTCATCTGAATTCAAGCCGTACGCCTCAATGCACCTTCTCAAATATGCCTCATTTACCTGCGTGATCCCATGCTTCATATAATAATCTGGTTCAAATCGTTCCGGATTCTGCCCGTATTTCTCATCGTATTCCTGATATTTTGCCAGTGTATCCTGTTTATTTAAGATCTCAATGCACTTGTCATGAACATAGATTCCCAGGACAACCGCATCCTCAAACTTTTCATCCGGTGACCATGGTTCTTCATCCCAGTCGGTTACCGCAATGACCAGATCAAGATACGGAAATGCCCTTAATTTGAAGAACCACTCCTCGCAAAATTCTTCCATGGTCGGATACTTCTGGGTGATCGCATTACATCCGATTTTTCCATCCACATGAATCCATCCATACCCATCCGGATAATGATTTCTCATAATCAGCCAGTTGTTGAAATTACAGTCATGAATAAAATCTTTATGATATCCAATTTCATCTATATAAATACTAAAAAAGCTATCGGTCCGACGAATGATCTCAAATGCCTGCTCTTTCGTGACCGAACGACCTCTCATCCGATAATAGGGGCGTCGTATATAAGAAAGACTTTTTAAAATAGCCTTATTCTTATTCAAATCAGTCACCAAAATCTCATACTCCGCATATCGGTCAAAATCCTCTTTTGAAAGAAAATAAGTATTGCGTCCCTGATCTACGATCTCTTTAAACTGATCCGACAAATCATAATTGGAGTCAAAATAAACATTTCCGTACTCATCTTTATAATAACAAACCTCACACAGATAACCGAAAGACGTGCTATCCACGCTTCTCAAGTACGCAAGGCACTCAAAAATATTCATGCATTTGCTCCCTTCTCATTTGTTTCTTATTTGCTCCTCATTTGTTGGCTACATTGTATCACATTTTTTCGCCTCCCATTTTCCAGAATTTTTTCTGGAAATAAAAATAGCCCGACATCCATAAAAATAGATATCGAGCTATATAGAATTTATATCTTTACCTATGTGATTCCCTGATTATCGAACCTGACCATTACCGTAAATGATGTATTTCGTGGTCGTCAGTGCCTCAAGTCCCATCGGACCTCTCGCGTGGAGTTTCTGGGTGCTGATTCCGATCTCAGCGCCGAAACCGAATTCATTTCCATCGGTAAATCGCGTGGACGCATTTACATAGACCGCTGCCGCATCCACCTCATTTAAGAAACGCTGAGCGTTCTCATAGTCATTTGTGATGATCGCCTCGGAATGACCCGTGTTGTAGCGGTTGATATGGGCGATTGCCTGATCAAGATTATCCACAATCCGTAGAGAGAGGATGTAATCGAGATACTCGGTTCCCCAGTCGCTCTCATTTGCTCTTGTAAACTCCGGAATGATCTCACACGCGCACTCATCCGCACGCACTTCCACCTGCTTTTCTTCCATCAGTCTCTGCTTCAGGAGCGGGAGGAAATCTTTTGCGATCGCACGATGCACAATCAGAGATTCGCACGCGTTGCAGACACTCACGCGCTGAGTCTTCGCATTGATGATGATGTTGATCGCCATCTCAAAATCTGCGCTCTCGTCAACATAGATATGGCAGTTTCCAGTTCCTGTCTCAATCACCGGAACTGTGCTGTTCTCAACAACCGCACGGATCAGTCCCGCTCCTCCACGTGGAATCAACACATCGACATATCCATTCATCCGCATAAATTGTTTCGTCGTCTCACGATCCGTCGACGTGATCAGCTGAACCGCATTCTCGCAGAATCCACCTTTCTTCAGACCATCGCGAAGAGCAGAGACAATCGCCTGATTCGAGCAGATTGCATCGCTTCCTCCCTTTAAGATCACGGCATTTCCGGTCTTAAAGCACAGACCAAACGCATCAGAGGTCACATTCGGACGCGCCTCATAGATAATTCCCACAACGCCGAGAGGAACCCGCTTCTTGCCAATCAGAAGCCCATTTGGACGCGGCTTCATCGAAGTCACCTCACCGACCGGATCGGCGAGTCCTGCAACCTGTCTGAGTCCGTCTGCCATTCCCTCTAAACGGGTATGATCAAGTCTGAGTCTGTCGATCATGGACGGGCTCATTCCGTTTTTCTTTGCATTTTCGATGTCCTGCGCATTTGCAGTGAGAATCTCATCTTCATGATCGAGAAGAGACTGTGCGGTGAGCAAAAGTCCCTGATTCTTCTCTGTGATTCCCATCCGATTCATATATCCAGACGCCTCTTTTGCCTGTCGTCCGATTGTAAGCAGATCCATATTTAAATCCATAAGCGCTTCCTCCCGTCTAAATTCAAAATAAACCTAGTTAACAAATCCATTTCGTGACCTCAATTAATGAACTGTGGTAACTGTTCAGTAGGTCTGCGCATTCACTGCGCTGACCGTACAAAAACATGGGCTTGCAGGCAAAAATCCCATTGCCGAAGGCAATTTTCAATGGATTTTTGCTCGTAACTGTGAAGGTACTGAACAGTTACGAACCGTGATAATCTCCTCATCCGTCACAAGCTGATCCACGCGCACATCCCACGGCTGGGACGGCAGATCTCTCACCACCTGAAATCCATAGGCGATTGCGACTTTTCGGTGAAGTGGTTCTGCCTCAAAGAAACGGTCATAGAATCCGCCTCCATATCCGAGGCGTTTCCCATCTTTTGTAAACGCAAGTCCCGGCGTGATCACAACCGCCCGCGGGCTCTGTGCCGGAAGGCAATGTTCAGCTGGCTCTAAAATCCCCATATATCCCTCTGTGAGATCTTTGCGCCCCGATACCAGATAAAACTTCATCTCGTTTCCCTCAACTCGCGGAAGCGCAGTCGGGATTTTTCGTTTCCACAGAGCTTCCAGAAGCAAAAACGTGTTTGCCTCCGTTCCAAAAGATGCATATGCATAGACCATCACATCCGAGTGATCCGGAAAATTCAGTACTGCCAGAAGATTTTCCGTGATCGCCCGATCTTTTGCCTTGCGCTCAGCCTCAGACAATTCTGCCCTCTGGTGTTTCATCTCCTTGCGAATCTGGCGTCTCTGCTCCTGCATCATCCGGAGCTCTTCTTCGTTTCCCGAAGTCCTCTGATTTTTCTGGTTTTTCTGATCTTTCTGATCTTTCTGATCGCGCCCCGTCTTTTGATCCATTGTGCTTTGATCTACACCGAGCTTCTGATCTGTTTTCCGATTGTTCTCTTTCTCCCGATCGATCTCTTTTTCGTCCATATGTGTCTCAGCCACCTTTTTATTCGATCTTACACGCTAAATTCAAGTCGACGCTCGCAGAGCGTATAACTCAGAATTTATGACTTCTGCTCGCTCACACCACCATACTTCTTGCCGAGATCTGTGATGCTTCCGTCTTTCTCCTTGATCGAGATGTTATTTAAGTTTGCGCGCATGCTTCCGCGAATCGCCTCAATGTACTCTTTTCTGAGTGCAGTCTGCTCTGCCTTCTCCTCATCGGTCAGTCCTACTGCCTGAGATTTGTGATATAATTCATTGATTCTGTCAATCTTGCTCTGATCCATTGTTTCTTCCTCCAATTTTTTATCTTCTCAAATTTTAATGTTAATTTTGCTGATTCTGCTAATTTTACTGATTTTCTCTTTTCAGCGTCCTGCCTTTTTATCGTTTGCCTTTTCTTTCCCTTAATACTTTAATACTTGGAATTCATGTAATCCATCAAATCAAAATCCAGATTCGGATGAGCGAGGAAGAGACTTCCCCGAGATTCGCCGTTTACAATATCATGGATCACCATGACATCGGATGCATTTGCGATCACCATGTCACAGCCGGAATCCGTTGCAATCCGCGCTGCGACGAGCTTTGCAGTCATTCCACCTGTTCCGACATCGCTTCCGGAAGAATCTTTTCCCATTCCCATAAGTTCTTCATTGATCTCCGGAATGAAGCTGACAAACTTCGCATCCGGATTCTTGCGCGGGTCATCCGTGTAAAGTCCATCAATATCAGACAACAGAATCAACAGATCAGCGCCGATCAGTGCCGAAACGACAGCTGACAGACGGTCGTTATCACCGAACTGAATCTCATGGGTGGAAACGGTATCGTTCTCATTTACGATCGGAACTGCCCCGAGATTTAAGAGCTCATCAAACGTGTTCTGTGCATTGTAGCGGGAGACATCGTTTGTCATCGTATCCTTCGTCATCAGAACCTGCGCCGCAATCGAATTATACTCTGAGAACAGTCTCTGATAAACCATCATCAGCCGGGCCTGTCCAACCGCTGCATACGCCTGCTTCTCCGAGATCGTCGTCGGACGCTTCTGACCGCCGAGAGCCTGACGTCCCGCTGCAATCGCTCCGGACGAAACCAGAACCACATCGCGTCCTTCTCCCTTTAAGTCACAGATGATTCTCACAAGTTTCTCAATCTTATACAGATTCAGTTCTCCGGTCTCCGGATGCGTGAGCGAGGAAGAACCGATCTTGATTACAATTCGCTTCTTTCCCTTCAATTTCTCTCTCATCTGACGTTCTGACTCAGTCATCTCCGTCATCTGTCCCAGATTTATCTTCTGCGTCATTCTGCTCTCCTCCTATCTCCTGCCTTTTCCTTTTTGCCTCTTGCCCCTCATCGTACTTATATCATCGTTCTTGTTATCGTTCTTGTCGTCGTTCTTATTATCGTACCTGTTGTTCTTACTGTCATTCTTGCACTTTGTTCAATGTCTGTCCGATGTCCGCTTTTTCAATCTTCTTTTGTCACTGTCGTTACAGTCTGCGCAGCGCATGAACCGCAACACGTTATCGCTTACCCGGCAGAAAACCGGTGCGCAATTGCCTCTGCGACCTTGACACCGTCCATTCCCGCAGACGTGATGCCTCCGGCATATCCGGCGCCCTCTCCACATGGGTAGAGACCGGAAATCTCACTCTCAAATTTCTCATTTCGATGAATACGCACCGGCGAGGAGGTACGGCTCTCAATTCCTGCAAAGACCGCATCCGGCATATCAAAGCCGTGAATCATGTGTCCAAAGCGCTCCATTGCCTCAAGAAGCGCCTGATTGAGTGCCTCCGGCATAATTGCCCGCACATCTGCAAAAGCCCACTGACCGCGCATTGCGGGTGTCACACGACCGGTCTTCTCTGAGAGACGGTTTTCCCTGAAATCTTCATAGAGCTGAACCGGAATCTTTCCTCCCGCGCTCTCAAAGGCTCTGCGCTCAAGCTCTCTCTGGAATGCAACTCCGCCGAGCGGACTCTGATCCGGATAATCCTCCGGTCCGACGGTCACAATCAGCGCACTGTTTGCATTCTCTCCCGCACGATCATGGTAACTCATTCCGTTGACCGCAAGCCGGCTTGATTCTGAGGAGGCATTGACGACATATCCGCCCGGGCACATGCAAAACGAGTACACGCCCCGCCCGCTCGTCGTCTGCGCAGTCACCTTGTAGCTTGCCGGACCGAGGTTTCCGGCCTCCTTGCGCCCGTACTGAGACTCATTGATCACGGACTGCGGATGCTGGATTCTAAGTCCGACTGCAAAGGATTTTGCCTCCATCGGAATTCCGGTCTGATAAAGCATCTCAAACGTGTCGCGCGCACTGTGACCGATTGCAAGCACAACCGCCTTTGTCTCGATCGTTTTTCCGTCTGCGGTCTGAACTCCGCACACAGCCCCGTCCTTCACAAGAAGTCCTGTCATCTGACACCTAAAATGCACCTCTCCGCCGAGGCGAATGATCTCCTCGCGCATCCGCTTCACAATCCCTGATAAAACATCTGTTCCGATATGCGGTTTCTGCTCATACAGAATCGCCGGATCTGCACCAAACTCACAGAAAATCTTGAGCACGAGATGATTGCGCCCTGAGGAATCCTTCACGAGCGTGTTGAGTTTTCCGTCCGAAAATGTCCCGGCTCCACCCTCTCCAAACTGTACGTTGGAGGATGGATCGAGAACTCCGGTTTCCCAGAATTTCTCTACTTTTTCCTGACGCGCATCCACATCGTCTCCGCGCTCAAGAATCACCGGCTTATAGCCTGCACGCGCAAGCATCAGCCCACAGAAAAGTCCTGCCGGACCGGCTCCGATAATCACCGGGCGACCGCCAAGCGACTCGTCTCCGGACTGCGGAAACTCATAGGGCTTTTCCTTGCTGATACTCACCTGATTGCTCTTTGCCTTATGTACAAGGTTCTCCTCGCGCTTTCCCGGTGCCACCTGCACGTCCACCGTGTAACTGTAAAACAGCTCCGGCTTTTTTCTCGCGTCAAGCGACTGACGACAGATCACAACCTTCTCGATCTCCTCCGGCACAATCCGAAGCAGTTTTGCCGCCTTCTTTTTCAAGGCTTCCGGACTGTGCTCGACCGGAAGTTTTAACTGTGTAATTCGTATCATAATCTTGTTTTCTCTTCTTCTCTTTCTCTCTTCTTCTCTCTGAACGAATAAGTCTATTTTTTATTTTTAACCGGACCCGTCTTCTCGCATCTTGGCATACTTTCCTCCTCCCGACCAGCACAGCGACCGGCGATTGCTCCCGTCGCCCACGCCCACTGAAGATTGTAACCGCCACAGATTCCGTCCACATCCAGGAGTTCTCCGATGAGGTAGAGTCCCGGCACAAGTTTCGACTCGAGTGTCTCCGCATGGACCTCCCTCGTATCGACTCCGCCGCAGCAGATCTGTGCCTGCTCAAATGCATTCGCCGCCGTCACCGGCACTTCAAACTCCTTGAGCAGATGACCGAGACGCTCAAGCTGGGCACTCCTGATCTGCGAAACCAAAAGATCTGCCGGAATTCCGGCAAGCTTTAAAATCACGGTCCCGAGCTTTTTGTTCAACAACCCGGTCAGATAGTCTTCCGCCTTCCGGTAAGAAAGAAGTTTTGCACGATTTCTCAAAAACGGCAAAATCTCCTTCATGCTCTTTGACGGTAAAAAATCCAGAACCGCGGTGACCTTTTCCTTCTGATCGAGTGCAACGGATGCATACCGACTGACCTGAAACGTCGGAATTCCGGAGATTCCATAATCCGTCAGCTGAATCTCGCCCTGATCTGCAGCGAGGACCCGTCCCTGACTGTTCTTAATCCGCAGAACCGCATCACAGCGCACCCCCGCGAGCTGTTTAAAGAACTTTCCCTCACAGCGCAGTTGAACGAGGGCTGGAAGAGGTTTGATAATATGATGACCGAAGGATTTTGCAAGCGTATACCCGCTCCCGTCCGACCCGCTCACCGGCATCGCCCTGGAACCCGTTGCCAGAATCAACCGATCTGCCTGAAATGTCCCGACATCCGTCTTCGCCTCAAACTGTCTGCGCCCTTTCGCGCGAAGCCCCTGGATCTGACAATTTGTAACCACACGCACGCCGAGATGTTCAATCTCCATCCGCAGAGCATCCAGAACCGAGGATGCCTGATCGGAATTCGGATAAATATATCCGTTTCGATTTTTCGTCTCAATTCCAAGCTCATCGAAGAACGTCAGCGTGTCCCAGACGGAAAAGCGATCCAGCACCTTCATCGGAAACTGCTTCTGGCTGCTGCGATAACACTCCGGGCGCATCGTCAGATTCGTCATATTACAGCGACCGTTTCCAGTGGAGAGAATCTTCTTGCCCACCCGATCCATATGCTCCAAAATCGTCACAGATGCGCCTTCACGGGCACAGCAGATTCCCGCCATCAGCCCGGAAGCTCCGCCTCCGACAATCAATACCTGTCTCTTCACACTTTTTCCTCCGTCTCTCATGCCCAGTCTCATTCCAACAGACCTTCTGCCCATCTGAAAAATCTTTCTGGCATTTTCTCTCTGCTATTGTATCCAGTTTATGCGCTGTTTTCAAGCCTTTTTTACAGCACGCTTTTTTAACTTGTGCAGGATTCCAGATAATTGAAGACCTCAAGCATCGAAGAAAACCAGATTCCCTCGCGAAGTCTCTCCTGCTCGGAAACCGAAAAATCCATCAATGGCATATGGGTATACAGACAGATCGTTTTCCTGTCTTTCAGAAATACAAGCAAAAAACCATCCTCTGCGACGAGATAATACGACTGCTCTGCCTCACTGTTTTCTGCACTCTGTCTTCTCTGTCCCGCATTTGTCCGATTCACCCCCGCAGAATCCTCTATCGCCATTCCGACAGATCCAACCTCTCTCTGGTTTGTCGCCTCATGATCCTCCGGCAGAGTCTCCGGAAGCGACTGTGTATCCACCGGTCTATCTGCCTGCCCATTGTCCTGTCCATCCTGGCTGTTTTTTGGGAGCTTCTGACCCGCGTTTTCTTCCGAGTTCCGCTCTGAGTTCTGGTTTGAGTTCTGCTCTGCCTCCAGCCTTGTCCTCTCCAAAGCCATTCCTCTCTGTCTTCCAACTGCATATCCAAGCGCACTGCTGACAAAAACTCCGACAACAAAAATGAAAAATAAGCAGATTCTATACTTTTTCATGGGAAATCCCTCCATAAGTACAGTATCTGCTTATTTCTGTGTTTTATCCGTTCTTTCTCGATCTTTCCGACGTTCCCGACATTCCTGACATTCTCGGCTATTCCAGTCCTTTCCGCCTTTCCGCTTCCATCTTACTCAATCTTTGCAGGTTTCATGTCATTTGCAGTTGCAATACAAATCCATGTCTTTCCGGGATTTAAGACGATCTCCTCCCCACTTGCATCATAGTAGTGCGTGACTCCATACTCACCATCCTTCTTCCAGGTGATGTCTTCGACCTGTCCGTTTGTGATGAAATATCCCCACGAGCTCTCATGCACATTGATGTTGCGGTACTCGGTCTTTGCGTAATACCCGGCAGAACAGTACTGAATGATGATATTTTTCACCGCAATCTGTCCCTCATCGCCCTTGTGCGGACCACCATACTGATAGCGATAATAGAGACCGTCATCCGGATGATACTCAAACCACGGATTGTTCAGCGGATAACCGGGTGTGACCTTGTTTGCCGGTCGTGCATCTGCTCCATTCATTCCCGCAGGCTGTCCCTCCGGTGCAAAGCGGAAATGTCCCTCATAGGAGGAATCATACTCCTGCGAATAGCCCAGTTTACTGATTGTCTTCTGGATACCTGCAAAGCTCGCATAGGCATTGTGCGGGGCTTTGCGGTCTTTCGACCGGAAATAAGCAGTCTCTCCAATTCCATCGATTCCGTTGATGTTGTCGATTGCGGACAGATACGGCTTTGCAAAGGTGCTCTGCCCGTAGTG
The DNA here is from genome assembly GCF_983179755.1 of Brotaphodocola sp. Classification (NCBI taxonomy): domain Bacteria; kingdom Bacillati; phylum Bacillota; class Clostridia; order Lachnospirales; family Lachnospiraceae; genus Brotaphodocola; species Brotaphodocola sp. The sequence goes on from NZ_CFAHBC010000009.1 coordinate 73,795, forward strand.
CGCATAAATCGCATCAAACTCCCGCGCAAAATACACATAGTAGGTTCGGCAGCTTCGCACCGAACCGATTCTTGTCAGATCATCGTAATTTTCCATGATCGCCAGATAGCGGTTCATATTTCCCTCAACCGGAGCCTCATAGACCACTCCCGCACGGTTAATTCCATACTGTGGAAGTGCCGTCTTGTCGTTGCTCATCATGATCGCAAGCGGACGGCGGTTTCCCTGAGCGACCGGCACCATCTCGCCGGTCAGATAACTCTGAATCATCCCGTTTACTTCTACGCGCTCAGCCGGGACTCCCATCGGCTCAGAGACCGCTTCAGATTCCTCCGTCTCCGGCTCCTCGGTCACTTCCTCGGTCTCAATCACAAGCTCCCGTTCGGTCTCACTCTTCTCCTCTTGCAGATACTGCGGACCTGATGCCTGTTTTGCGCATCCCGATAACGTCAATATTATTCCCACTGTCAACACAGCAATCAGATTCTTCTTGTAACCCCGTTTTTTTCTCATTCAGTCGCCTTCCCCTCTCACTGCCTGTCGATCTGTTCCCCAAAAGCGAAGTCGTTTCTTATTTTTTGCGGATCAGCGAGTATATCCTGCCCCCTCAAGGATCTCTCTCTGCTTCGTCTCCATGATCACTCTCTCTTCATCGACCATGTGATCGTATCCGCACAGGTGCAGCATGCTGTGTGCAATCAGAAATGCCAGCTCACGTTCTCTCGAGTGACCGTACTTCTCCGCCTGCTCAATCACTTTCTCAACAGAGATGATGATATCCCCCAATATCAACTCTCCGCTCTCCGGGTTAAAATAGTCCTCCACAGAATCCTCCACATGGCTGAAATCGGATTCCTTCTCGTACTCAATCATCGGAAACGAGAGCACATCCGTCGGCGCGTCGATCTTGCGATACTCGCGGTTGATCTCCTGAATCGCATCATTGTCCGTCAAAATAACATTGACTTCCGCCTCATAAGGACACTCCTCATAGTCAAGTGCTGCCGGAATGATCTCATGAATGATCTTTTCATAATCCACGCCAATCTCTTTGTCGGTCTCATACTCAATCTGAATTGTCATAATCTACCCCTTTTTCTTTCTTCTTTTTTTCTCTTTTCTTTAAAATAAATCGTATTCACTCTTGTCTCAATTGCCCTGAGCCTACTTGCGATCCCGAATCTTTCCCTTGACGGTTGCCTTGACTGCAACCTTTTTCCGACGGTCTTTCGTCAGAAGCACATCTTTCTTCGGCGCATTCGCCTTCTTCTCATACTCATCGTATGCCTGAACAATCTTCTGCACAAGCGGATGACGCACGACATCACTGCTCGTCAGCATGCAGAAACCGATGTCATCAATCTTGCGAAGCACCTTGAGCGCCATATCAAGACCCGATGTTGTTCCGCTCGGAAGATCTTTCTGCGTCTGATCACCAGTCACAATCACCTTTGAACCAAAACCGATTCGCGTCAGGAACATCTTCATCTGAGCCGGTGTCGTATTCTGCGCCTCATCGAGAATGATATACGCATTGTCGAGGGTACGTCCTCTCATGTACGCAAGCGGAGCAACCTCAATCAGTCCCTTCTCGGAGTTGTGCAGATAGCTTTCCGCTCCCATGATCTGATACAGTGCATCGTAGAGCGGGCGCAGATAGGGATCGATCTTGCTCTGAAGATCACCAGGCAGGAAACCAAGTTTCTCTCCCGCCTCAATCGCCGGACGCGTCAGGATGATCCGGTTGACCTCTCCATTCTTAAATGCCTGAATCGCCATTGCCATCGCAAGGTACGTCTTTCCGGTACCTGCCGGTCCGATGCCAAAGACAATCATCTTTTTGCGGATCGTATCCACATAGTTCTTCTGACCCATCGTCTTTGGCTTTACCGGGCGTCCATTGATCGTCCGGCAGATGATATCCTTGTCGATCTCAAGGATTGCTCCGTCTGATTCCGTAAAGGATAACGAAAGCGCGTAATCCACGTTTTGTTCTGTGATCGTATTTCCTCTCTTGGAAAGCTCTGCGAGGTTGTTAAACACGCTCTTCGCTTTCTTGATCATGTCCTCCGGTCCGATCAGCTTGATCACGCCATCTCTTGCGACAATCGTCACATGAAGTGTTCTCTCGATCTTCTTTAAATAGCTGTCAAACTGTCCGCAAATATTTTTTTCATGTTCGGTTGGAATCTCAATTACTGTCTCTATTACACTCATTCAGCCCTGTTTCGCTCCTCTTTCTATTGCTTTGACGTTCTGCCTCTCATCGAATTTCCTTCGATTCTGACCTTGATCTTCATTCTTATTTTTCTTCCTTCTTATTGCGCTTCCCTCTCATCGATCTTAATTTTCATCTTCATTCTGATCTTGACTCTGACTCAGATTCTGATTTTAATTCTTGATCTGGCTGGATCATCCGCTCTGTTCCGACCGGTTCTTCCACCTCCAGCTCTCCGCAAATCAGATAGCAGGACGTTTTCTCTTGTATTTTAACATTATTTTCAAAAATTTGTACCCCTTTTTTCGTAAAATTTTGAATTTTCTTTCGATTGATCTGATTTTTCAGTTCTTCCACCTCATTCTGCGTGCGGTTTCTTTCATAGGAGACATACTCCCTCGCAAGAATTCGATCCACGACAACCGGAAGATAAAAATCCCCGATGAGTGCAAGTTGCTCCGAATCTTCCTGAAACTCCCACTCGCCATGAAATGACGGAAGCATCCACATAAACGAAATCCCGGCGATCCGAAGGCGAATCCCTTTCCGCTCATGACCCGTAAACGCATACGCCCTCGTCGTCTTTTCAACCGTTTCCTCCCAGCTCTCGTGCGTCCGAACACGGATATCCGCATCGGCATGCACGAAATGATAGCCGGAAATCTCCCCATTGTCATTGAAAATCGGGATTCGTCCGCTCACAACCACCTGATCGGCCTTGATCTCATCGCCCGCGCACACCTGTGCCCTTCCATTTCGCACAAGGATGCTCGTCACAATCCCACCCTTTTCTGCGCTTAAGTCGCACGGCTCCGGGTTCTCCTCAATCTGCACCCTTGCTCCCTCATTTTCCTTGATACGGATCAGAAGCCTTGTTCCAGAGACTCGTGCTGACACCCAGATGATCTCCGGATAAGACTCCCTGATCGATTCCTCAAGACCGGAACAGTCGATTCTCGCCCTCGGCATTCCGCATGAAATCCCGATTGAATTCAAATAGTGAAGCAGGGTATCGTCAGTGAAGCGCAGATTTCCCTCAAGAGAGATATTCCAGACAAATTGGGACATCAGAAACAGAATCAGAAAAAACGCACTCAGCCCTGCCACATAGAGCTTTCGCCTGCGATTCCTGTATAAAAAAAAAGGAAGACCTCTTCTTCCCTTTATCAACAGACGCACTCCCGCCTTGCGCGCCAGTGGACGCATCCGGCGAAACTCGCCAATCCCTGTCCAAAACTCAAACTGACACTCTCCGAGACTGCAAATGTTCCAGATCTCAATCTCCTTCGTCATGCACAGATTCAGAAACCGCTCGCTCTCCAGCCCGCGCATTCTCACAAGAAGACAGCCCTCTGCCAGATGCTTAAACCTCTCCCTCATCCGCATTCCTCCTGCCCTGACTAAGATTCCGACCAAGATCTGACTCTAATTTTAATTCTAATCCCTATTCCTGTCCTTAACCTTCTAACATTTTTAACCCTCGAACTCCATACATCCAATCTGCCCGGAGATATGCATCTGCTCGTTCGTATAATAATCAATCCGAAGGTTCTTTCCACGGATCACAATCCGGCAGTTTCGTGCAGAGAGTTTCACAAGCTCCCGCTCATAGAGCAGAATTCCACGATAATTTTCCACGGTCACTCCGTTTCTTCCGACAAAGGAGATCAGTGCGTCACCGAGAATCACATCCCTTGGAAGCCTCAAATCCCCGGCAAGCTCCCGGACGGATGTCTCTCGGAGACTTCGACTTTCTGTGCCAACGGACTGCGCCACGACTTCCGGTTCTGCACGTTTTTCTAATCGATTTTCCGATCGCCCTCTCGATCGCTCCCTGATCTGATCCGCGCTCCGACTTGCCGTTGATCCCACCTCACGTTCCGACTTTCTGCTCATCCCGACCCACACGATTCTTCTGCATTTCTTATTTTATTGTACGAAAAAATCCCCAGCCTTATGACTGGGGATCTCGGAACATTTAGTTGAATTTACGCTTTCTTGCAGCTTCAGACTTCTTTTTGCGTCTTACGCTTGGCTTTTCGTAATGCTCTCTCTTACGAATCTCCTGCTGAATACCAGCCTTTGCGCAGTTTCTCTTGAATCTGCGTAAAGCACTGTCCAGACTCTCGTTCTCTTTAACGATAACGTTTGACATAGCTCACACCTAACCTCCCTCCAGTTGTGTACTTGTGCATAATACAACTGTTTGGGTATTTATAGCACTGGAATGATTATAGCACAAATTCACCATTCGTCAACAGTTTTTTTAATTTTTTTCAAAATTTTTTATTGTGTTACTTCAACTGCTCGCCTGCTACCTCGTAAGCCTTCTTCAGAGCCTCGTCCACGCCTGCCGGATTCTTTCCGCCTGCCTGAGCCATGCCCGGACGGCCACCACCGCCACCGCCTACAAGTCCTGCAATACCCTTGATCAGGTTGCCTGCGTGAGCACCCTTCTTCTGAGCATCATCGGAAGCAGAAGCCATCAGGTTTACCTTGCCATCCATCACGGAAGCAAGAACGATCACGCCACCGCCGAGCTTATCTTTAAGCTGGTCGCCGAGATTTCTCAAACCGTTCATGTCCACATCTGCAACCTTGGTTGCGAGAACCTTCACGCCGTTGATCTCCTGAACCTGGCTCATGACATCGCCGAGGGAGTCACTTGCGAGTTTGCTCTTTAACTTCTCGTTTTCAGCATGAAGGGCTTTGATCTCCTCCATCATTGCCTCGATACGGGTCTTTAACTCTGCCGGAGTCGTCTTAGCGGTCTTTGCAGCCTCCTTTAACTCCTCTTCCTGCTTCTCGTAGTGAGCCAGCAGACCTTCGCCGGTCAGTGCCTCGATACGACGCACACCTGCTGCGATACCTGCCTCTGAGAGGATCTTGAATGCCTGAATCTGACCAGTACTGTCAACGTGAGTACCACCACAAAGCTCGGTAGAGAAATCGCCCATCTTAACCACACGAACCTTCTCGCCATACTTCTCGCCAAACAGTGCCATAGCGCCCGTTTTCTTTGCCTCATCCAGACTCATCTCCTCGGTCACAACCTTGAGATTCTCACGGATCTCCTCATTGACGATCTGCTCAACCTTCTTTAACTCCTCCGGAGTCATAGCGGAGAAATGAGTAAAGTCGAAACGCAGACGATCCGGAGTTACGAGAGAACCTGCCTGCTCAACATGCTCGCCCAGAACAAGACGCAGAGCCTTCTGAAGCAGATGGGTTGCACTGTGATTCTTCTCACAGCCACCACGCTTCTCAGCGTCAACCTTCATCGTAACAGTCTCACCAACGGAGAGCATTCCGCCTACCATATGGCCGACATGACCAATCTTGCTTCCCTGAAGATGAATCGTATCCTCAACGATGAAGCGTCCGCCGTCTGCGCCAACGATCTCACCGACATCGCCGGTCTGACCACCCATTGTTCCGTAGAACGGGGTCTCCTCGACAAGAATCGTTCCCTTCTGTCCATCGGTCAGAGCCTCAACGATCTCATCCTCAGTCGTCAGAACGGTGATCTTGGAATCACGGGTCAGTCTGTCATAGCCGACAAACTTGGACTCTACATCAGCCGGAATCGACTGGTATACAGTTACATCTGCGCCCATGTAGTTCGTGGTCTTTCTTGCCTTTCTTGCCTTCTCACGCTGGTCGTTCATTGCCTTCTGGAAACCATCGTTGTCAACGGTCATTCCCTTCTCCTCGAGGATCTCGATCGTCAGATCCAGCGGGAATCCGTAGGTATCGTAGAGCTTGAATGCATTCTCTCCGGAAAGAACGGTCTCTCCGTTTGCGCTCATCTCTGCTTCCATATCTGCAAGGATTGCAAGACCCTGATCGATCGTCTTGTTGAACTTGTCCTCTTCCTCTGCAAGAACCTTAAGGATCATAGCCTTCTTCTCCTCAAGCTCCGGATAACCGTCCTTGGACAGTTCAATCACGGTCTTGGACAGCTCCGGCATAAATCCACCCGGAATACCGAGCAGTCTGCCATGACGGGCAGCACGGCGCAGAAGACGACGAAGAACGTATCCACGACCCTCGTTGGACGGCATGATGCCATCGGAAATCATGAAGGTGCAGGACTTCACATGGTCTGCAATGATACGCAGAGATACATCGGTCTTGTGATCCTCGAGATACTTCACATGTGCCATCTCGCAGACTTCATCGAGCAGAGCCTTGTTCGTGTCGACGCTGAACAGAGAATCGACATCCTGAACAACCACTGCCAGACGCTCCAGACCCATACCGGTATCGATGTTCTTCTGGATCAGATCGGTGTAATGACCATGTCCATCGTTGTTAAACTGGCTGAATACGTTGTTCCACACCTCGATGTAACGGTCACACTCACAACCTACGGTACATCCCGGCTTTCCACAGCCATATTTTTCTCCACGGTCATAGTAGATCTCAGAACACGGACCGCACGGACCTGCGCCATGCTCCCAGAAGTTGTCCTCTCTTCCGAAGCGGAAAATGCGCTCCGGTGCAATGCCGATCTCCTCATTCCAGATCTTGAATGCCTCATCATCATCCTGATAGATGGACGGATACAGGCGGTTCGGATCAAGACCAACGACCTCAGTCAAAAACTCCCACGACCAGTGAATCGCCTCGTCCTTGAAATAATCGCCAAAGGAGAAATTACCAAGCATCTCGAAGAAGGTGCCGTGACGAGCGGTCTTTCCGATATTCTCGATATCACCGGTACGAATACACTTCTGACAGGTGCAGACACGTCTGCGTGGCGGAATCTCCTGACCTGTAAAATAGGGCTTTAAAGGAGCCATACCGGAATTGATCAGCAACAGGCTGTTATCATTATGCGGTACAAGCGAAAAGCTCTTCATTGCAAGGTGTCCCTTGCTCTCGAAAAATTCGAGAAACATCTTTCTTAACTCATTTACTCCATATTTTTTCACTTTACTGCTTCCTCCGTAATCATCAGATTGCTTCATCCGTTTATATTATCATAGGAAATAACAAATGTAAAGTCTCGCAAAATAAAAAAGAATGTGCCCTGGCACATTCTCGCGCCGAGGCGCGGTTGCTTCAGCAACCATCTTCTCCTGCGCCGAGTGCGCATCCCTGCGGAGCGTTTTTTGTATGATAGGACGCAATTTCCTATCATACAAAAAAGGGGAGCCAACAAGCTGCTGTCTCCCCTAAATTTTTATTTGTGCGGACTCTTGCCAGATTCCTACTGGTATTTCTACTGGTAATCGTCACCCTTTAAATAGTTGTAGAAAGCGGTGTTGACATAGCGCTCCTGCGGGGTTACCTCCACTCCGCTGTCGCCTGCGAACTCCTTGAACTTTTCTACGGTCTCATCTTTGTTTTCCGGAAGTGCGAACGGATGAATCGAGTAGATGCCATCGCTTACAACACAGTCATAGATCTGATGATAGTCATCAGAAGACATATCGGTTCTCGTCGTGCTGTAAAGCGGCTGCCACCAGGATGCATAGATCAGCCCCTTTGCTTCCTCGTTGCCCTCGTTCTTCTTTGCATAGGCATTGATCACATCGTTGAAACGCTTGAGGTCTGCGGTTGTGTTAAACTCAAGTTTCATATCGTACTCAACTGCATAAACGAGATACAGATCATCGTCAAACTGCTTTACCTCGTAAGTTGGGGTAGCCTCTGGAATCGGACCCCACTCAAGCAGATACTGATAGATACTGATCTTCGGCTCAAGCTGTACCTTTGCGTCAATGTTCTCGCTGTTGAGCAGACCGATCAGCTGATGAGCATGCTTGATATCAGAATGACCATACTGAAGAGTCAGATCAGAGAGGAAACGAGCATCATAAGCAGCAGATTTGATTCCGTAACCGGTCGTCACCTGCTGTTGAACGGAATTCTTTCCGATCTCTGCGAGCTTGTCATCGTCAAAGATGATGAAGGAGTTCCACATCTGATCAATCTTTCCGTAGATATCCGTATCGCTTGCCATGCCAAGATAGTTGCGTCCGTCACCGTTTACGTCGATGATTCTCATCAGAAGGGACTCTGCCTGTTCCTGAGTCATCGCCTCTTTCTTCACAGCGCTCTGTCCTTCCTCGTCTGAGATCAGATCGGTATCCAGTGCACAGGCAAGATAAGCCGCATACTCCTCATCAACGTCATCCTTGATGCCGTGAACGGCAAGGCGCTCCTTTACCTTGTCAGCCGGATAGCTCAGTGCAAGCTCCTCATAGTCTGCTGCGCCGACAGCTGCCTTGACTGCACTCAGGAGATTTAAATCTCCCTCGACAGCAGGTGCCTCATCGCCGGCAATGGTCTTGAGTGCCTCGTTGAATGCAGTCGCATCCGGACCATCCTTTGAAATCTCCACTCCATAGTACTCTTTCAGCCATGCGGAATCCGTCGCCTCGGACTTCGTCTCTGCCTTCTCTTCTTTTGCAGTCTCCGTCGTCTCCTCAGCTTTTGCACTCTCTGACTCCGCAACCGTTGTCTCGGCTGCGCTCTCTGCTGTCGTAGCCGTCGTCGATGCCGTGTTGTTTGCACAACCACCGATCACAAGGACGGACATACCCACTGCTGCCATCTGAGTCAGTTTCTGAATGGATTTTCTCATCGTCTTCCTCTCCTCTTCTTCCTTTTCTTTAGATTTGTAGTGTCTTTATCATGCACAAAAAGGGCAGAGTCACCCATTCCTATCGGATCACTCTGTCCTCTCTGTTATGATTCCCTTTTATTTGTGCTTCGGAACAAGAACCTCGATTCCACCCATGTACGGCTGAAGAACCTTCGGTACCTTTACGCTTCCGTCTGCCTGAAGATTGTTCTCCAGGAATGCAATCAGCATACGCGGCGGAGCAACTACGGTATTGTTCAGGGTATGAGCGAAGTAACGACCATTCTCACCCTCGATACGGATCTTTAAGCGGCGAGCCTGTGCATCGCCCAGATTCGAGCAGGAACCAACCTCAAAGTACTTCTTCTGACGCGGGGACCATGCCTCTACGTCGCAGGATTTTA